>NZ_JBEOPP010000018.1:0-73755 GCF_040310185.1 Shewanella sp. T24-MNA-CIBAN-0130
TCACTCCGGCAGGAAAAGGCTGAGCCAATCTTAACATCGTTGCATGAATGGTTAGAAAAAAGCGAGAAAACAGTCCTGCCCAAAAGTAAAATTGGGGTAGCAATCAAGTACACATTGAATCAGTGGGAAAAACTGAGGCGTTACCTTGAATCAGGTGAATTAGGCATTGATAATAATGTCACTGAACGCGATATCAGGCCGTTTACGACGGGGCGGAAAAACTGGATGTTCTGCCAATCGGTAAATGGTGCAAAAGCCAGTGCTGCACTTTATAGCTTGGTGATGACTTGCCGTGCCAACGATATTAACCCGTACTTTTACTTCCAAAAACTTTTCACGGAACTGCCACAACGGGATAAATTTGCTGATTTAAGTGATTTATTACCTTGGCATGCCGATCTAAAAGCTTGATGATATCGGGCTCCACCGCTTAATTGACCGCTTACGATTGTATTGCATTTAATTCTTGAAAAGATTTTTCAATTAAGGCGTCTGACGCTAACCGCGCACTGAAAATGGCTGTGGCAATCATTGGGACCACAGCAAAGATCACCAGCATGCTCATTATCTTAGGGCGAATGCGAATATCTACTAAGCGAATCATTAACTTTCCAAAATATAATCGTATTTCTTAATATGGCGACATATTCAATCATTTTGCCTTTTGAATCAAAAAACAAATTATACAGTGTGACCTTGATTATAAAATTCGATATTCAAACCATTTAATCGGAATTAGATGTTATTGGAGTCCAAAAAACTATCGCAATTAATTGGAAATCAGCACTGTTGCGGCGACTCATCCTGTTATCGCTACTTTACAAGCTCGATCTGGCCAAGGGTATTTAACACGACGCGGTGAGCCGCAAGATAGCAGATTAACTACGTCCTTAAATACTGGCGTGATCTCAGGTTTTAGGGGTGACTTCTATTTTGGCACTAATAGGCCTATTTATTTACCAGTTTGCGTTTAGGGATTATGTCTTATTATGATCCAGTCTTATCGTTTCAAATCAATTAATGATCCACCCTTATGGTTTCGGGTTTTATCATTCGGTTTTACAACTTTTTCCTAATTTGTTGATTTCTGACACTGGCGGAACCAGCGTTAATGTTGCAATAACAGGTGAATGATATGCCATTTAGGCCGTTTGGATGTTAAGCACGCACAATATTTTTATTTATTAAATTCTCTTAAAATCAACTCCCCTTCTGCGGCCTGAAAAATTGATACCTAGTATCAATTTTTTGTTTTCACTGTATGGCTAGGTTTGAGGGCGCGTGTGGTCTCATATCTATCATTACTGTGAAGTCAGCGTATGTATTTTCATTCATGAGCATTTGTCGAATTGGCCTAGCCCAAAAAGCCAAAACAGTGTCAATTGCGCTATCAATTTAATTGATACATTACCTAAAAAAGTCTCAATATTTGTTTGCATTTTATTCTGTATTCTGAACTGGCACTAACAACTCAACAAACACATTCAAGGAGTTATCAATGTATATAGCATATGTGAACCCCCCTCCCTTTGGCGTCAGTAATACGTTGTGGAAGGCGTTATGAGAGGGGCTGACGCCCAAGGGGCGAACCCACAACTATTAACTGCAAGGCAGATAAGTCATCTCGCCGTGGTTGATAAATCAGCTGTTATGAGTCCTTTTGAAAAAGCGGCTGAATATGGACAAGCTAAAGTCACTAAGCACTTTGGACAGTCATTTGCTCTCTCTGTATTTGCAGGTGCATTCATTGCGCTGGCATTTGTCTTTTATCTTACGGTTACGACGGGTTCAGCACAGAGCTCTTGGGGCTTAGTCAGATTTAGTGGTGGTATCGCTTTTAGCCTAGGACTCATTTTCGTTGTTGTCCTTGGTGGCGAACTATTTACCAGTACCGTATTAAGCGCCATTGCCTGGGCACAAAAACGGGTTACGATCAAGCAGTTGCTTGGTTGCTGGATGCGCGTGTATTTTGGCAATCTCTGTGGCGCAATGCTGATACTGGGATTGGTAATGATGTCGAAAATGTATGCCATGGATGGTAATGAATGGGGGCTCAATGCACTACATGTTGCACAACACAAGATCCACCATGATTGGAGTCAGGCTTTTGCCCTTGGAACCTTATGTAACTTGCTCGTGTGCCTAGGTGTCTGGATGACCTTTAGTTGCAAAGACGCTTTAGCTAAATCGTTACTGCTTATATTGCCGGTGGCGATGTTCGTGTCCAGCGGCTTTGAGCATAGTATTGCCAACTTATTTATGGTGCCGCTCGGAATTGCCATTCAAAACTTTGCGGGGAATGAATACTTCATTGCTTTGGGAGTCATGCCACAAGTTTTTGCGGACCTTACTATTAGTAATTTTGTACTTCATAACCTTATTCCGGTGACGCTGGGCAACATTCTAGGGGGCGCGGTATTTGTAGGCCTAGGTTATTTTTGGATAGATAACACCAATGCAAAAGTAACTGACGAGGTGCCATCGCTACACATTAATCCTATTACACAAGGTCACGCACAAAACGAGTCAATATCAGAACAGTTTCAACACTCAAGTAATGCTTCACAAACTCAATATCAACCAAGTCAAGAGGACTTAGCCATGAAAAATAAAATCCAAAAACTTATCGTTAGTGAATTAATGGACAACTCACCGACCACCCTTTCAGTTGATACTACTATTTATCAGGCGCTTACGCTGTTAGCGAAAGACAACCTTCGCAGTGCGCCAGTGGTCGACAATGATAATCTGCTATTAGGATTTGTGTCGGAACAAGATCTAATTCGCTCACTTTGGTCTGAGGAGTTTGCTTCCGATTTGCCGATTTCAGTGAAAGATATCATGCAAACCAAGATGCTCACCGTGGCACCTACAGATAAAATTGCTCAACTGCTTGAGTTTATGGTGGTTGATAAGAAAAAACTATTTCCTGTGACGGATTCGGGCATGTATATCAGCGGTGGCTACCAGAGCTATGAAGAGCGCTTGCGTGATGCATCTGCGACGGTACCAAGTAATTACCCAGTGGTTGAGCATGGTCGTTTATGTGGGGTTATCCGTCGCGAAGCGCTGATGCAGATGTTCTCGAAGCTTTATAGCCCAAAGCACGATGGTATTTCACATCCTGTTGAGCAACAATCAGTAGCATAGTATGGTAACAAGATCGAGCTAACACTTTGCCTAGGCAGCTTTAGTTTTGGATAATAAAGGCTTCTAAAACAGTTGTTTACTTATCTTGCCCCGAGTTGAGGTTAGGTATACCAATAAAAGGCTAGCGTTATCGCTAGCCTTTTTATATGCAAAATAGATTAGCGGGTCTTGATGTCAACGAGCAGTAAAGTCTGAGACTGGATTGGCAACGTTGGTGATGCATTTAGTGTAATATTCTACATCGCGGTATATAACTGGAATTGAATTGAATGTTCACCTTCAATGATTTGCCGGGTACTCAATACGACACAGTATTTAGGCTGATCGAAAAGTCACTCAACGGCCTTCTTTTAACAACTTCACATTCCTCAAACCAATTTTGGAAACTAACCTTGTTTATAGTGGCTGCACTAAGGCCATCAACAATCCATTCTCAGTCCATAGTGTTACGTGAAAACCTTTAACGTTATATGTTGTTGGTTTTTCGCCACTTTCTTTAGCCGGAATATCACCAAATTTTTCGGCGTCAAAGCCGACTTGGTAGAGTGTTAACATGTTACCTTGTTTATCTTGATAGCGAAGTTGCGCTGCAATCTCGCTTTTTATAGAGCAATATCGTCCTCCCAACATTGTCATGCCGCTCAGCTCGGTCGCTGCTGATTGAACCGGATTAAAGTCGAGTTCAGTAAAATAAGAACTCACTATTGCAAAACTATCGCTTTTTACTTCTAGCGGTCGTAAACGAACATGATTTGCCACAACTTCTTGCGCTAATTGCACACCATAAGTCGAATTTTCAATCTGCATATAAAAAGTGACCGCTATTCCCAATAAAAACGTCGCGGCTATTGCTAGCCAACGGCTCTGCTTCTTACTATGTTTAATCGTAAATAATTGACTATCTATATTTCTCTCACTGTTATTTTCTGATGTGGATAATATCGCGTTCAATGAGCCAAGCTGCGCCGCACTTAAATTTTGCTGGTTGTAGTGATCTTTTGTTGCTTGCTTCAAGGATTTTTTCATTTGCTTTCTCCTTGTTGTGGGGGCAGGCTTTTATCTGCAATGACGACCGCTTTTTTCTTTATTCTGTGTAACCTAGAAAGTATCGTACTTCGTGGCTCATTTGTTTGTTCAGCTATTTCAGTGGCGGTATATCCCATTACCGCCGAAAGGAAAAGTGTTTCACGCTCAGCCACATTAAAACTCTTAAGTAAATGCTCTATATCGTCACTATCTATCAGGATTTGCTCGAACGAAGTCGTAGATTCTAAGGTGGTGATATTTTCATTGAACTCAGCAAAAACGATCTTATTCTTACGACGGCAATCATCAATAAATTGGTTACGAATAATGCGCCTCAAGTAACCCATTCCTAAAGTTTGCTCACTGGTTTTTTTTACCCATTTTTCTAATGCACTTTGCAACAGATCATGAGCATCTGCATTGTGATTTGTTAGGGCCAAACAATAGCGGTAAAGCAGTTGTAATTCATCATGACTCAGTTGCATCGTCATAGGTAAAATCCACCAATCCAGCCTTGCTCAATATAACGCGGCAAGGCAGTTTCATCACGCTGTGAAATATCATCTAGAGCAATACCTTGGGCGATATCTTTAAGTAATAAAAAATCATCTTTGGTAATAGCGGAAACCATGGGCTTGTATTGTGGCCGTTGCACAACGAGAGGATCGCCTCGTCCCTTAGAAATAGAAGCCAGTGGCAAGTCTTGGTCATAAAATCGCCACAAATCAACTAGTGGCCACACGGAGATAAGTGGGTTGATGTCATCAACCAAGTTAAATTTACACAATAATTGTTGTTGTTGCGATAGTTGTCCAAAGGCATCAAACTGAAAAATCTCTCGCGGCTTTGCATAGTAGCTCTGGATGCATATCCAATCTAATCGTGCGACATCGGCAAGATACGGCACTGAAGCTAGTGTTTTATGATGAGTAAGGCAATATTCTATAAAATCAGGGAAGGTATTCCCATATTGGTCAATGTTATCTTGCGTAAAAGATGTTTGTTTAACAAAATCGGTCGCCAATTGGGTAAAACAACTATTTCCGACTAGCTTAGCAACCTGAGGGTAGCTAATAAACAACATATTCACGAGTCCCGAGGTGTAATTACCACGATAGGTTTCCATGCGTTTTTGAGCATAAGTCGATGTCAATATTTGAGGCGAAGCTTGCAGGGCATTGTCCGTTTTCGGTTGCACATACCTAGTTAGCTGCTCTTGCCATACTTGTAATGTCATGCATGCACCTTTGGGGTTGTTTCGAGCAATAACTGAGCTTTGTTTCTTTCGGACATAAGTACCGACCAAACCGGGATATTGTTATCCCACTCAATGAGTGTTGGTGTCGGGCCCGTTAATGCCAGAGCTTTCTTGTATAATGCCCATACTTCGTTGGATACTGGGCTACTGTGCCCATCGAGTAAAAATCCGTCTTTACGTTCAAAACCGGCTAAATGTATTTCCTTTATTCGGTTTATAGGTAATTGTTGTAAGTAACTGATCGGATCAAATTGATGATTAACACTGTTTACGTATAGATTGTTTACATCAAGTAATAAGTCACAATTAGCTTGCTGAACAACCTGGCAAATAAACTCGCCTTCAGTCATGATGCTCTGTTGACATTCGATATACCCAGATACATTTTCAAGTAGGATGGTTTGTTCTAAAAAATCCTCAACGACTTGAATACGGTTACACAAATGCTCGCAAGCTTCTTGGGTATAAGGCATTGGTAATAAATCCGGAGTGCGTAATGTGGCAACACCGGAAAAGCTGCAATGTTCAGAATAGTGGCACGCACCGGTTTTTGATATGAGTGCTTTAATTTTACCAAGATAGTCAAAATCCAAGGGGTCGAGACTACCAAGCGATAAATTCACGCCATGTAATGCAATTGGATATCGCTCTGAGATTTGCGCCAAAACGTAACTATCTAAACCACCACTAGCTAGCCAATTGTCAGCCAATAATTCGAACCAAGGCATAACTGGACGCTCACTTATTACAACATCTAAATGAGGTGTTCTTAGTCCAACGCCAGCAGCCTTTGGTAATTGCATCATGTTATGATTTTTCTGTTTTAGCCGGTTTTATTTTAGCCACTATTCCGCCAGTGATCTTTTCACACGTTCCTTCGGGTACATAAACCCATTCCTGAACCGAATTAGTAACCGTTGATTGGCCTGAACAACCATGTTTGCCGTCTAATGAACCGCAGTCATTTTTACCTTCTTTTGCAATACCTGCGCATTTTTCCCATTGTTTAGGTTGATCCGGAACGGCATTCGCCGTCACTGACATGCCTAAAGCTAAGATACCTGCTATTGAGCTCGCTACTCTTGCTTGTTTATTCATTTGAGTTTTCCCTTTCACGGTGAGCAATACAAAAATATATTGCTTTCAATTAGTCAGACGTTTGATAACCGTTTTTGATTGCATTTGTGAATTTTTAATTTACAACGAGTTATCGCTACTCTTTATAAATAGCTTCCTATGCGTATCTTGTAAACTCAGGAAATTATCCTAGCACTATCGCCTGTTCTGGATTAAACAGCCGTGCCATGACCGATATATTTGATTTTTAGTGCGACTCAATAACAGCCTAGTAGCGTCCATTAATTAATGGACTTAATTGTGCGAGCTCGCTGACTTTTTTTGCGAATTTTGGCCTAACAACGCGGCTAAAAAATTAATAATAATGGTAAAAGTGGCAACTAATTTGGCTAACGTATTTCCGCTACCAGTCCTTAAGAACATATAGGTCAATAACATTAAAGCATATAACCAATCCCTCCATAATTCAGCATGATTATATTAATTTAGTCTAACTCACTCCGGCTGGTCATTTTTCAACCTGCTATCTTTAATCGACAGGATACGTTTCAAAAGTTGTAATCTGCTGCGTATTGATACTCGCTTTGCTGTTATTAACTTCTTAAGGAACCAACAAATGAATATACAGAAAAGATGGTTTCCATCTCTATTCATCGCCCTCATCGTAGGGGGCATGCTGCTGCCTCCTTTGGCGTGGGCCAAAGAAAGCTTGTCAGATTCTTGGATAATGACGCCCAAAGACGGAAAGTCTATGGAATTTGAACAGGCCTTCAAAAAACATGTGGCACGTCGAGCTGAACTCAATGATCCTCGCAGCTGGCGCGTTTATGTGCCTGTGTTAGGAGATGAGTTAGACCGTTACGTTATTCGTTCTTGCTGCTTTGGCTGGCAAGGTTTTGACGAATATCGCCAGTGGAGTGAAGATAAAGATCCCATGACCGATTGGCAAAAAAATGTCGATAAATTAGTCGATAAATATGAACACTATTTTTCGATGATGGACATGGACAATAGTAAATGGGCAGATGAGTTAACCTATAAATATGTGGGGGTAACGCACTATACGGTGAAGCAAGGTCACTGGCGCGCAATGGAAGAAGACAAAAAAATATTGAGTGAGGCGGCAAAAGTACAAAAATGGCCTTATTCATGGTCGTGGGAGTCTAGTGTTGGTGGCGCCAGCGTGCTTATGTTAGCCGTGCCTTATAAAAGTTATGCCGAGATGGAACCTCCTGAGACTGGTTTTGCCAAAATGTTGGCAATGCATTTGGGTAGCGAAGATAAAGCCAAACAGACTTTAGAACGCTGGGCATCCCATTTTGAGTCGACTCACTACGCCTTGTACGAATGGCGTGAAGATCTTTCCATGTAGGAGAATCGCAGACCCCACTCAGGTGGGGTCTTCAACAATGAAATATGCATTATACCCTTCATCATTATACTGCCTGTTGTATACAGATTGAGTTGATCGCATCAGTTCATTATTCTAATCCAAAAGTCTAGATTTCAAACACTTGCCATCCTTCATCACCGTTTTAGCTGACATCCAATTTATTGCCAAGTTTGAAGATATGAAATGGTTAATCGGGCTAAAGGCAAATGTTAATTCATTATCTTGCAAAATCCGTTTACTTTGCAATTCAAAATAGATTGGGCAATATCAAAGACATTGATAACGAGTCTGTAACAATAGAGCCCTGATTAAATGACCGAGCCAACGCTACAGACTGTCTCCAAAAACAACGTCTTCTTTTGAGTCTAACCACATTGGATATTGCGCCATTACCTTGCTGAACATTCGACTCTGTAAATAGTGATTAAGCCACTGGCGCAATTTGGGATAGGGAGATTGTAAATACCATTGCCGCTCTACTCGGGCAAACTGACGAATAAAAGGCATTAATGCCAAATCAGTTAAACTGGGGGTGTCAGACATTAAATATGGGTGCAGGCAAAGGCGTGACTCTAAATCAGCAAGGTATCGTTCACACTGCTGCCTAACTTTGATGAGTGACGGCTCATGGTAACGTTTAGCGCAGCGATACTGTTCTAAATGTCCCTTAAACTCATTATCAAATCGCGCAATAACAGCCAACATATCAGTAATAGCGTTCGGCGCTGCTTTATTAAGATAATCATCAGGGTCTGTTTGCGAAAATGCCCACTGCATGATGGATAGACTTTCATCAATGACGAGGTTATCTGCGGTGACTAAAACAGGGACTGTACCTTTGGGCGAAAGGTTCAGCATCTCAGCCGGTTTATTACTTAACACTAAGTCGCGCAGCTGAACTTGTTGGCCAGATGCATAAATGGCCAATCTAGCCCGCATCGCGTAGGGGCAATTTCTTAAAGAATAGAGTACAGGTAATGCCATTTTTTCGTTCATCGTCGCTCAATTCGCCGATTGGAATTATTTACTTTAACGATATTCATTAGCAAAATATACGCATAATAGCCTCACCCCCTATTAAATTTCTAACGTCACGATATAACCCTGGAACTAAATATTGACTGATCAGCACTCGACTGATCAGCAGAGCAATATCATTTCATATTAATGATGTTGGTTCGTCTGCTGAGCTTATAAAATTGACTAGACATCATTGTTCAATAAAATATGTTTTATCGTCACGAGCCCCTATCAATCTATCCAACCTTACCTCTTTTGTTTTCGTACATTGCTGCATCCGCATCTTGGATCATCTCTTCTATTGACTTATCCGTATCATGTTCAAAATGCATTACACCTGCACTGTACTCAATTTGGTATGGCTTATTTAAGGTTTCATTTACCCTTTTCACCGCGGCAGAAAATCGCGCTAACGCTAAATCAGCCTTTACCCCGTCAGAGTCACTGAGCATCGCAACAAACTCGTCTCCACCCAGCCTACCGATCACGTCACATTCACGGAATGAATCAAGCATTATGTTTGCAAACGTGGTTAAGACAAAATCGCCTTCATGGTGGCCATACTCATCATTAATGGCCTTAAATCTGTTTAGGTCAAATAATATAAATGACATTGGCACTTTATTACGTCGACACATTTTTAAACTATGATTAACCAGAGTCAAAAAACCGCGCCTATTAGAAATCAAGGTTAATTCATCCAACGTAGCAAGTTGAATAGATTCAATTTCTTGCTCAATCATAGTCCCTAAGTCTTTAAGCAACTGCTGGTCTTCTTCATTAAGGATTTTAGGTTTAGAATCAATAAGACATAAAGTACCTATATTTATTCCTTGCCTAAGATTTAAAGGATAACCGGCATAGAATCGAATGTTTGGAGCATCTGTAACAAGAGGATTGTCAAAAAAACGTTCATCTTTTGAGGCGTCTGGAATGATAAATAATCCATCTTGATTAATGGCATGTCCACAAAAGGATATATCGCGAGGCGTTTCGGAAGCATCAATTCCCTGCTTGGATTTAAACCATTGGCGATCTTCGTCAACAAAGCTAACAAGTGAAATGGATACGTTAAACATACGTTTAGCCATACGAGTAACACGATCAAAACGCTCTTCGTGCGAAGAATCAAGAATTTTTAATGCTCTCAACGCATGTAATCGCTCTGCTTCATTCTTTGGAACTTCTGGTTTAATCATAGTGATCCGCTTAATTTTGTATACTCAATTTAAGTATATCAGTAAATTCGTACGCGAATAATTATCCCAACGCATTTACATTAGGTCACTATAAATCAATAGTAAAAATTGGAAGTCCTTTTCCATAAAGTATCATGCCTCAGCATGATATGAGTCATTGTGGTTTGCTTGGGAGCACCGACAAAGTAGCTCAAGATAATCCTTTATCTACATAATGAAATCTGTACCTTTACGACCAGTGCACGTGGGTAATTTTCCAACTACCATCAACTTGTTTGACTAATACCAGGGTTTCCATGGTTATTGAGTCAACACTTTTGCCTTTATATTCTCCTTGTGCGTGACTGATTGCAGTTGAAATAGCGATGTCACCCGTTATGGTAACTCGATGTTCTTTGAGCGTAATCGATAAACTTTTTAAGTAAGCCATATCGGCATGCATGTGATGACTGGCGTAATCAGCAAGTGATCGTTCTACTTTGCCGCCCTCAAAAATTTGGACGTTTTCAGCTAATGATTGCCTAATAAGGGTTTCATTCCCTGTTTGTAAGGCATTATGAAACTGTTTAACGACCTTACCCGCAGCTGAATCAACACCGACAAACTCACTTTTCTCAATGGCGTGAGTTTCATCACCATGGGCAAACGTTAAGTTGCTGTTCCCTGTCGATATAAGTAATATCAAGCCCGTTAATAATATTGTTACAGGTCTATTTTTCATTATTATCTCTCTGTTAATTTATAGCGATTATCCAAGGCTAATAGGACCTAGCACGCTCGAAAGTATTGCTGTTGTGGCTAATATAATCAGGGCAACTAATGCTTCTAATCCAATCGATTTTTGTAGCTTTCGTTTGGCGAGTGGTGCTGTAAAAATAGTTAAATTCGGCACTAAAATAAATTTATGCCAAGCCGCAATAAGCAAAATTATAGCGACTAAACTTAGCTTGATGGTGACCGCTATACCATAATCTGAACTGAGTAATTCAGTGGGACTATCAAACAACATCCACACCATTCCCATGCCTGAAAGCAACACTAGAATGACAATCCCTATGCCTATACGACCAAATGTATCCATGACATTTTGTATGACGATGTTGTCATCGATATTGCATAGTTTCCATAACGGATAAAAAGCCCCTATCCAACTTGCTACAACTAATACATGTATCAGTATCAACCCTTGGGCAATCAATCCCAGTTCTGCACTGTGTCCAATAAAAGTGAACGTGATAGCAATTAACAGGGTGCTGATGATAGATATTGCAACCGACAAATGTCTAATATTATTGTTTTTACTCAACATCCTGCAGCTTGCTAATAGCATTGAACCAAAACCAATTAAACGCCAAAAGACTGTGTCACCTACTTGAGTTGGCCATAGGAAAGCATGCATCTGCGCATCAAACATTCCCATCAATCCTGTTTCAGCAAAAGAACCGACTTGAGCAAAATAATTTATACCAACGGCCAACAATCCAAAAGCGGCACCTAAACCGATATATTTAGCAACGCTAATTCTGAGATTAGGTTGAGCCTTAATGAGATGTTGCATCAATGTGCCGCCAATAACGGCGGCAACACTAAGATATATAACCCATTTTGACATCAATACCGATATTTCAAATACGGTTAATATCATGATTTACGTATCCAATTATTGATGTTCAGTATGCTCTTTTGTGTCGTGATCCATCGACATAGGTGTTGCACTGTGAGTGTTCATGCCAGCATTGTGCAGCATAAAGCTCATGTTGCCTTTCATCTTATGGCCATCGTCACCCATGATCATCCAATTTACCGTATAGTTAGTTGCGCTCAATGCTGGTAGGGCGAATGAAAACGCCTCTTGGCTGGTCGCGCTTGATGGTAATGTTAGTGGTATGCTTTGCTGCTTTTCATCTTGCATTGTCAACTTGACCAAACGCACGGGAGCAGTAAAGGTCAGTTCAAGTGTTGTTGGGGCCTGACTCACCATGGCTCCGTTAGCGGGCATAGAATCGCTCAACCCGACATGAGCCAATGCGGATCCGCTCAAAAATAGACCGGTTGCAACTAAAGCGCTGTTAAATAACTTCATAATATTTCCTTTTGTGTTTTAACTATCGAAAAAACGTACTTAAATAATGGCTTAAAACCAAGCTTTAAACCCAATAACCAACTGTGTTTCTTGTGTATCGTCCCCTTCATTTCGAGCGTAATCTGCTGTATTTCCGAACTTTTGGCGCCAATCAACACCTATATATGGAGCAAATTCTCGAATTATTTCGTATCTCAGTCGTAGCCCTGCGCTCACGTCTGATACGCCAGAACCGATCCCAAGCTCTGCGTCATTTTTAGCAAATAAGTTCACTTCAATTTCTGGACTGAGTATCAGTTGTTGAGTAATTAACAGTTCATATTCTGCACTCAAGCGCATGGCCGTACGGCCTTCTTCACTAACAAACAAGGCAGCATCAATATCAAAAAAATACGGCGCTAAACCTTGAACACCAATGACGGCCCAATTACGGGTAGGCGATGGTTTAATATCGGTTTTAACACCTAGCTGTATATCCCAATATGGCGCAATAGGCCGACTGTAAAGGGCTTGAATTTCAAGGTCTTGTTCGTCACTATTTAAATATTCGCCTTCGGTTTTTAGCCACAGTTTATTTAAGTCGTAACCTAGCCAAGCTTGTGCAGAAAATTGTGTTGCGTCTTGTGGATCAACCCCTCTCTCAAGTTGGTCAAGCATCACTTTGGCTAATAAGGGGTCATCATTACCACCGGCATACACAAATGAGCTGGCGAATGTGCTACTAAGGCTCAATAGCCCAAAGACAATTAAATTAACTTTATTCATATTGATTCCCCTATTTAACGACCACTCTTCTGAACATGCCTGGCATGTGGAATAACAGGTGACAGTGGTATGCCCATTGCCCTATCGCATCCGCTGTAACTAAGTAACTAATTTTAGAGCCTGGCTGAACTAATATAGTGTGTTTACGTGGGATGAAATCAGGATCGCCAGTCTCTAACTCACTCCACATACCATGTAGGTGAATAGGATGAGTCATCATAGTGTCGTTAACTAAAGTGATCCGCAGTCTTTCACCGTACTCAAACTCTAATGGCGCGGCGTCCATAAACTTCACCCCATTAAAGGACCACATATAACGGTTCATATTGCCAGTTAAATGCAGTTGAATTTCACGACTGGGTTGGCGCGTGTCGTAAGTAGGATGTAAGCCTTTAATATCGGCGTAGGTTAAAACTTTGCGGTTTAACTGCTGTTGATGGTCACGTAATCCAATGCCGGGATCCTGTAAGCCACTTTGGGGCGCATCGGCTCGCATATCCACTTGTGGACCAAATTCGGTATCAATGTGTTTAATTTCATTGTTACTGCCAAAGCCAGCAAGTCCTAAGTCTGACAAGGCAGTTTTGCCAGCGCCCATGGCCATGTTGCTATGATCCATGCCTTGCATATCACCTGCATCCTTTGCCATCTTGCTATGATCCATGCCTTGCATATCACCTGCATCCTTTGCCATCTTGCTGTGATCCATGCCTTGCATATCACCCGCATCCATGCCCATTTTGCTGTGATCCATGGCTTGCATATCACCTGCATCCATGCCCATTTTGCTGTGATCCATGGCTTGCATATCACCTGCATCCATGGCCATCTTGCTATGATCCATGCCTTGCATATCACCCGCATCCATGGCCATTTTGCTATGATCCATACCACTCATATCCATGCCCATATCACTATGTCCAAGTATTGGTGCAGGGTCCATTTTGGGGATAGAGGCATATAGACTGGGGTTTGAGGTGAGATTACCTATAGTAAAGCCCGTCCGGTCAATACTTTGAGCAAAAATACAGTAAGCATTATCGACCTCTGGTTCAACGACCACATCATAGGTTTCGGCGACGCCAATTCGAAATTCATCCACAGAAACAGGCTGAATGTTCTGACCATCACTGGCGACAACCGTCATTTTAATACCCGGTATACGCACATCAAATATGGTCATCGCAGCACTATTAATAAAGCGTAAGCGCACCTTTTCGCCTTGTTGAAACAACGCTTGCCAGCCTTGTTCTGGAGGATTTCCGTTCATTAGGTAGGTATAAGTTGAACCGGTAACATCAGAAATATCTCGGTCACTCATGCGCGCGTTATTCCACATTGAACGTGCGTTCCAGGTATTGGCTAAACCATTTTTATTAACGTCAGAGAAAAAATCCATTACCGTACGTTCACGATAATTATAATAATCAGCTTGTTTTTTTAATTTGGCATAAATGTTTTCAGGTTCTTCATCTGACCAATCAGACAGCATCACCACATATTCACGGTCATATATGACCGGATCGGGTGTGGCAGGATCGATCACTATGGCACCGTATAAACCCGTTTGTTCTTGGTATCCTGAATGACTGTGATACCAATATGTGCCGCTTTGGTGAACGGTAAATTGATATTCGAATGTTTCACCCGGTTTAATACCATCAAAACTAAAACCTGGGACACCGTCCATTTCGGTAGGTAAAATAATACCGTGCCAGTGAATAGAGCTATCATGGTCCAGATTATTCTTCACTCTTAATGTGACCGTCTCGCCTTCTTTCCAACGCAATAACGGAGCCGGTAGTAATTGATTTACCACCGTGGCACGAGCAGATTTTCCGGTAAAATTAACCATTTTATAGTCAATTGATAAGTCGAACACTTTGCCAGAGAGTTGAGTCAAAGATTGGCTCAACGCATTGGCAAAGGCATTTTTAGGAAAAGGGATCGACATCAAGGCCAGCATGGCGGAAGCCCCAAACACAAACCGACGTCGGCTATTGTTAGGTTCATTATCTATGGTTTGAATAATTGGCTTTATCATATATTGAGATTTCATTTTACAGACTCCTCAAGAGTATTCACTTGGGCGTAAACTTGGCTACTGCCATCGGTTTTCATCAGTAAAACGTCGTATGGCATAAATTTATCTTGGTACTCCATACCAGGACTGCCCACAGGCATAGCCGGCACGGTTAGGCCGATAGCATCTTTAGGTGGTGTTGCCAAAAAAACGACTAATAAATTTTGCCGGAATATGGCCTTCAAACACATAACCTTGAGATGACACTGCGGTATGACAAGATTGCATAGATGTAGGAATACCCTTTGATTGTTTAAACTCATAAAGGTTGTCAATATTGTGGGCGTTAACACTAAATCCGCGCTCACTAATATGAGTCAGCCATTTCTCACAGCAGCCACAATTGGCATCTTTATAGACAGTGAGTAATGGGGCTGTGGTGTCGAGTTCCGCAGCCTGGACAGATAACGTTAATCCCATTATTTGCATCATAAGAATAGATCCAATAACACGATAAAACACGACTAAGTTGTGATATGTAGCAGACATAATATTGCCTCCAAATCAAATTTCGTAACATTAAACAACACGGTTCAATGTCAGTTTGTTAACCGATAATAGTTAAACAAATATAAAACACATGATTGGTTAGGACAGTTAGCAATAAAAAGATATAACTGTGCCTATGTTAGGCAAATATAGGAGGACGATATAAAGAAGATCGATACTGAGGCATAAGTTCTGAGGTAAACATAGCAGTAGAATTGAATAAGTTGACTTCAGATTTAAGGGTTGGCATTGCCATCATTAAACCAACAGATAAGCATGAACCGACAGTGCAATGACAAGCTTGGGCGCAGCAATCATCATCAGCATTATCACTTGTCATAGCCACTTGCATACTAACATCGTGGCATGGATTGCCATTATCTACAGGCATATTCGAAGAAGTCATTGAGCTCATTGGCATATTACCTGGCACAATCACAGACGCAAAAGTCTGACCGACAAACGTCAGTAAGACAAACATCATGATTAAGCGAGCTTTATGCAAAATAGATTCTCCAATTACTTTGTATTGATCATAGTGAAACGTGCTAGCTTAAGCAATGTAAACTTATTCAATATAATCATTAAAATCGTTACAAACACAATATGCCGACATTAGTTTAATATCAATTTAATCAATAATTTATATTACGATGAGTATAACAAAAAAATACCCTTGCTTATGGCTTAATTGATAACGACGCCATAAAAAAACACAACAGTAACAATTAATAGAGTCAGTATTATTGCACTGACCATTCAGCCCACCATTGGAGCGGCAATTCTACTCATCACCTAACAAGGACCGGCATCGTGAGCTTGAATAACATTTTGCAAGGCTCAGATAAATAGTATGAAAGAGTGGCTGGATAGCCGATAGCCAAAGCTATATTGGCGTTAGGCCAGTCCTTATATGATCTGTTCAAGAGACCGACACTCATCTATTTCCCTTGCCCTTGCCCTTGCCCTTGCCCTTAATATTTTTATAGCCAAATAAACTCAACGTATTTTAAAATTCACTTGGGTATAACGTAAATAAATACCCCCCTATAAAATATTGTAGACGGGTATTGACTGTTATTTATTAACATCTTAACCAAGTGGGGGTTAACCCCCCACCTACACTAGTCTGCTTTTTTTAATCCTGAAGCACGCCACAAGAAAAATAACGCGGGCAGTATTAACAAGGTTAAAATTACCGAACTTACCATACCGCCCACCATAGGAGCAGCGATACGACTCATTACCTTAGAACCAGTGCCTGTACCATATAAAATCGGTAGTAAGCCGGCAATAATGGCCGCCGCGGTCATCATAATAGGGCGAATACGCAAAGCTGCACCCTCTAATACCGCTTTAAAGACATCATCACGATTAGTAGATAACCCTTTTTCCTGGTGATCTTTTAACATCTCTCGGTACGAAAGATTTAGGTAAACTAACATAATTACCCCGATCTCAACCGTGACCCCCGCCAGGGCGATAAAACCAACACTGACTGCCACCGAAAAATTATAACCTTCAATGTACATTAACCAAACACTGCCGATCATTGCCATTGGCAAAGTACCCATAATCATCAATACTTCAATTACATTTCGGAAATTTAAGTAAAGCAAGAAAACGATAAGCGCTAAGGTTAACGGTACTACATACATTAATTTCGCTTTTGCACGTTGCATATATTCATATTGACCCGCCCATTTGATTGAGTAACCTGCTGGCAATACTAATTTTTCATTAACCACTTTTTGTGCATTTTCAACATAAGTCCCGATATCAATGCCTTCAATGTCAACATACGACCAACCATTTAAACGGGCATTTTCAGTTTTAATGGCTGGAGGGCCATCTTCAACATACACGTTGGCAACATCACCTAGCGGAATTCGTTGGCCACTGGGTGTGACTATTGGCATAGCGGCTAATTTTTCAGGTGAATTACGGTAATCTTGCGGATAACGTAGGTTAATAGGATATCGCTCTAATCCTTCAACGGTCTGTGATATATTCATGCCGCCAATAGCGGTTGCAACAACTTGCTGAATATCAGCAATATTTAAACCGTAACGCGCTGCTTTTTCTCGTTGGATATCAACTTTTACATAGCGACCACCCGAAACACGCTCAGAATAAACCGAGGCAGTACCAGGAACCTTTGCTAAAATTTCTTCAAGCTGTTTACCTATGCCTTGAATAACATTTAAATCAGCGCCAGCCACTTTAATACCCACGGGGGTTTTAATACCCGTTGCTAACATATCGATACGAGTTTTAATCGGCATCACCCAAGCATTGGTTAACCCTGGCAATTTAACTAAAGCATCAAACTCTTTGATCAATTTTGCTGTCGTCATGCCTTCTCGCCACGCCTCATGCGGCTTTAATTGGATAAAGGTTTCGATCATAGTAAGCGGTGCCGGGTCTGTTGCCGTTTCGGCACGACCAATTTTACCAAATACGGTTTTAACTTCGGGTACCGTTTTAATCAACTTATCGGTTTGCTGTAGTAACTGCCGTGCTTGACCAATAGATAATGATGGATAGGTGGTTGGCATATACATTATATCACCTTCATCTAATGGAGGGATAAATTCACTGCCAATTTTATCAAGCGGATACGCACCAACACCCAGTAATAACAGCGCAATAAATATGGCTGTTTTAGGGAAATTCAAAACGGTTTTTAATGCCGGCATATAAATGGCAGTCAAGAATCTATTTATCGGGTTTTTATGCTCAGGTAACACTTTACCGCGAATAAAGTAACCCATTAATACTGGCACTAAGGTAATAGCTAAAATCGCTGAAGCCGCCATCGCATACGTTTTAGTAAAGGCTAATGGAGCAAACATTTTACCTTCTTGTGCTTCTAAGGTAAATATTGGCATAAAACTGACTGTGATAATCAACAAACTGAAAAATAATGCTGGCCCAACTTCCGCAGCCGAATCTGCTACAATTTGCCATCGGTTTTGTTTAGTGAGCGGTGTTCGTTCCATATGTTTATGCATATTTTCTATCATTACAATAGCACCATCAACCATCGCACCGATCGCAATGGCAATACCCCCTAATGACATAATATTGGCGTTTAATCCTTGGGCATGCATAACAATAAAGGCCATTAAAATACCGATAGGTAAACTAACAATGGCCACTAATGCTGAGCGCACATGAAATAAAAACACCATACAAACCAGTGCAACTACTGCAAATTCTTCCAGTAATTTAAAACCTAAATTATTAACTGCGCGTTCGATCAATGAAGAACGATCATACACGGGGACAATTTCGACCCCTTCAGGCAAACCATTTTTTAATTTCTCAAGCTTTGCTTTAACACGGTTGATAACATCTTGTGCATTTTCGCCAAAACGCATGACCACAATGCCGCCAACGACTTCGCCTTCACCATTAAGTTCGGCAATACCACGGCGCATTTGTGGACCAGTACCAATGTCTGCCACATCTTTGAGCAATATTGGCGTACCATCATCGTTAACACCTAAGGGAATACTCTCTAAATCTTTAACGCTTTCAATATAACCGGTAGCGCGCAGCATATATTCAGCTTCTGCCATTTCAATTACCGAAGCACCAATTTCTTGGTTACCACGTTTAATAGCTTTTTGAATATGAGAAAGCGAAAAACCAAAGGCACGTAATTTATCCGGATTAACTTGTACTTGGTATTGTTTAACCATACCGCCAAGAGTACTAACTTCAGAAACACCCGCTACCGTTTGTAGTTCATACTTTAAAAACCAGTCTTGTAAAGAGCGTAATTGGCTTAAATCATGTTTACCTGTTCTATCCACTAACGAGTATAAATAAACCCAACCTACACCGGTGGCATCAGGTCCTAGTTGTGGACGAGCCGCCGCCGGTAAATCTGGCGCTACTTGGCTTAAATATTCAAGCACCCGAGAACGCGCCCAATACATATCGGTATCATCATCAAAAATAACATACACATATGAGTCACCAAAGAATGAATAACCTCGAACCGTTTCCGCACCCGGCACCGACAACATTGCCGTTGTTAACGGATAAGTGACTTGATCTTCTACCACTTGTGGCGCTTGGCCTGGAAAAGATGTTTTGACAATAACTTGCACAGCGGACAGATCCGGTAAGGCATCTATCGGGGTGTTTTTGACTGAATATATGCCAAACCCCATAATGACCAATGTGCCTAGCATCACAAAAAATCTATTTGCAATAGACCAGCGAATAATATTAGCTATCATTATTGACCCTCGCCTTGTTCGTTAACTGAACCTTCAGGTGCCGCCATTGCCATGGCGCTAACAATAACAAAGTCACCCTCTCGAATTTCAAAGGTAAACATCACGTAAGCACCTTCGGTAAATAACGTCATATCGACATCTTCGCTGACAATATAATCAACATTAGCGGCAGGACGATCCCAATCGACAATAGCTTCTCGGTCAACATTCACCATTCGGTGTGCAACCATAACTGATTTAACGGTACCGTTAACCATGGCTGAAGGTATCTGTTTTTTCATATCCTTACCGGCCATTGAGCTATGATCCATACCTTCCATTGAGCTATGATTCATACCTGCCATTGAGCCATTATCCATACCTTCCTTTGAGCTATGATCCATACCTGCCATTGAGCCATTATCCATACCTTCCATGTCCTTAACAGCCATGTCCTTACTAGCCTTGCTAGCTTGTTCATGGTTAATACGCTTAAAGTCAGAGGTTTTGCTTGATTCTGAATCGAGTAAGAATTGTGCAGAGGTAACCACTTTTTCACCGGCGGCTAAGCCTGATAATATTTCCACATTATCTCTATCAAAACGGCCAACGTTAACTTCAATGGCTTTAAAGCTACCTTGACCTAGTGCTAATACCACCCGATCTTGGTGCCCAGTTCGCACTAAGGCTTCTTTGGGAATTAATAGCGCACTTTCATCACCCGAGGTGTGCAGACTAATTTGTGCAAACATATCGGGTTTAAAGTCGCCATTTTTATTGTCTACACGGATCCTTACTTTCATTGTGCGTGTTTTAGGGTCTAAGGTTGGGTAAATATAATCGACATTAAGGTTATATTCTTTACTCGGCAAATAATCTAACGTCATGGTTACAGGAGTACCGATTTTTATTTGTCCGGATTGGCGCTCAAATACTTCCGCTTCAACCCATACCTCAGCTAAATCGCCAATCGACATCATGGTTGAGCCTGGTTGGATAAAGAAACCTTCACGAATTTTTAAGTTTTTCACGACACCCTGTTGTGGCGCATAAAAAGTAATATTCTGTTGGACTTTTTTGGTTTTCTTTAATTGAATAATGGCTGATTTCGGGATCTGTAACGAAACTAAACGATTTTCCGCGGCGGTGATCAAACGTTGGTTGCTGCGATCTAATGCCAATAATAATTCTTCTTGGGCATTTACTAATTCAGGCGAATAAATATCATATAGAGGTTGACCTTTTTTAACCGGGTCACCAATTGCTTTAACGTAAAGTTTTTCAACCCAGCCCTCTACTCGCGGGTGAATATGGACTAAAGCATCTTGATCCCAGGCAACATAACCCACAGTATCGATTTGCATATGCAATGGTTGGTATGCTGCATTGACAGTACGTACCCCTAAGTTATTAATAACATCAGGGGAAATACGAATGGTGCCTTTTCCTTCATCAGGGCCAGAACCAGTATTGCCATAATAAGGGATCAGCTCCATACCCATTGGCGACTTACCCGGTTTATCACTTTTATAATCAGCATCCATTGGCGCGACCCAATACAAAGGTTTTTCCTTCGCAGGTTCACTACTTTCACCCCCCGCAGAACTAGCCTGATCCGATGGCGCAAATGCAGTATAGGCACCTAATGTTACAACAGCACCAATTACGGCACCGATCACTACACCCTTCATTTGGGATTTATTACTTGAACTCATGTCTTTCTCCGTATTTGGCAATTTATCGGGTCGCTTTATTTGCACCAATAAATAAATAATTTAATTCTAATAGAATTTTTTGTTGTGCTACATCTAAGGTTAAAATTCTAATTTCAGCATTGAGTACTTCGATATGAGCTCGAACAACCTCAGAAAAATCACCGTCATCATTGGTATAAGCGGTTAAAGAAGCTTCTGCTTGTTCATACATTTGTGGTAATAATTTTTCTCGATAAAGCCGTTGTTGATCATTAAGTCGTAACAAACGCCCTTTGGCCGTCGAATAGTTACTAAGCAACTGACGAAGTAATAATAGCTTTTCAGTTTTTATCGATTCAGTTTGTGATATTGCTGATTTAACATCTTGATCTTGCTTGTTTTGCGTGAAAAATGGTAAGTCAAACGTTACCCCTACAGACATTAAATCAGCACGACTATTACCGGTAGGATCGTCACCGCGAGAACCAAAGCCTGCGTTAACACCCCATTCAGGTTTGTATTTCTGTTTCGCTAACGCAATGCCTGTTTTAGTCGCTTCAATTCTTTTATTTAAAGCGATAACCGCAGGGTGCTGAGCAAAATAGCTTATTAATTGTTCAGGTTTGTGCCATTTATCAGCATAAACTAGCTCACTCTGTTGCAAATCCATTTGTGGGATCTGTTTGCCTAAATTAATGTCATGCAGTGCTAAATGAGTCGATAGCGGATCATCAAGCCCTGATAAATAATCGGATAACCATTGTGACAATTGTCCTTCAAATTTATTTTTCTCTTGTGCTAA
The DNA here is from genome assembly GCF_040310185.1 of Shewanella sp. T24-MNA-CIBAN-0130. Classification (NCBI taxonomy): domain Bacteria; kingdom Pseudomonadati; phylum Pseudomonadota; class Gammaproteobacteria; order Alteromonadales; family Shewanellaceae; genus Shewanella; species Shewanella sp. T24-MNA-CIBAN-0130. The sequence continues at coordinate 22,272 of NZ_JBEOPP010000018.1, forward strand.
CACATCCAAACGTGCATCTAGATTAGTCAATTCTAACTGCGCACGAACAATGTCGGTTTGTCGGGTTCGCCCTAAAGCAGCTGAATAACTCGCCTCGGTAATGTCTACTAATTGTAAAAATAACGAACGATCTTTTTCAATTAAGACAACACTTTGTTGTACACGATAAGCATCAAGCCATAATTGCCCCACGGTTAACGCAACTTGCGCTTCTCTGTTTTCTCGTTGAAAGGGATACCCTTGGCTTTTGATCTTTAATTGACGACTGGTGAGTTCCAGAGTGTCACCTCGAGGGATCACTTGGCTAATACCGACTTTAAATTGCGTCATACCTTCTTGATTAAAATTAAAACTATCGGTAGGCATATTAACCAAACCAACAGAAATTTTTGGATCAGGCAATGTATCAGCAGCAATACTTAAAGATTCAATAGCACTTTGTTGATGACGATTTCCTTTTAGCCAAGGGTCGTTCTTTTGTGCAACGCTAATCGCTTGCTCAAAAGAAAGTATTTCAGCCTTTTGAGATAACGGCTCTGCAAAAACAGTCAAGCTACTCATGGTTAATAGCCCCAAGCCAACCATTACCCACCCTTTGCTATGATTTTTACTTTTAATCACTGGTATTGCTCCTTACTTGAATTGACCGCAAATTTATACTCACTGACACAGCTTCTTGCTTTAATTGTCAGCAACATAAACTTCGCTAGCACCATCATTTTTAAGTAATCAAACTTGATATGGCCTAACTTTATCGCCAATGTCCATTGCTGACGTTGCCATTGGCATTGCGGGAACTGACAAGCCAAACACATAGTCAGCATAAGCTTCTTGCAAAATTTGCTAGATAAACTTTGCCGGGACATATGCATGAAAAACAGAGTTATATTTTGAAATAGCGTTATGACAAGAGCGATAACGACGCTCAATCCCTTTTTTATTTTTAATAGCGGTAACAGCATTGCTATGAAAAAATTTGGGGCGTAAATGCCACCCAGCCTTTTGGAAATTAAAGACATAAAGCCTCCAAATTAGTTACCTATATTCGAATTTAATTCGAAAAAAGGTAATATCTCGTTAATTTATTTTAAAAAAGATAAATGAGAAGGAAGGAGATCAGAAATTGATCAAACCATTCCTAGCTAACTAATAACTATAGGAGGGCGATATAAAGAAACGTTGAATTGTGGGATGGTATGTTGAGTCAAACTAGGTATAAAACGACTCACATTAGAGAGCGTTACTGATTGAATTGTCATCATTTCTAGCGCAATTGAAAAGCAACTACCAATAGGACAGTCACATTGATTATCGCAACAATCAAAAGTATCACTGGTTGTTTTGTTAACTAAATCAGTGTCAGACATTAATTGATGATGGCAAGCGTTAGTCGCAGTAGTGCTGGTATCGGTCGTAATGACATTAGATGTACTTAGCATTGAGTTCATATTAGAGGGACATGGCAAAATCACAGACGCAAAAGCTTGGCTGACAAATGTCATCAAGATAAAGATTACTGTGATAAATCGCTTACCAACCAAAATATAACTCCAATATTACTGATAATAATTTACACTCAACTAGCGTAAATCATCTTAGCTAATTGTAATGAATTTTAACGTTAAACAACCTGACCTAGGTCACATTTATAAGTAACAAATCAAGTAGGAATGACTTATGTATGCAATGTAAACGTTTGATATTAAATACATCTATAGTTTTCCCCATAGCCGAATGCGTGTTTATTCATCGACTGGGGTGCCAACCGGTAATTTACAGCATAAAACGCATCTATAAAGATCTCACCTCAGTTTGACTGTAGACCTTGGCGGTGGTTTATGCCAACGCCGTAGCCAATTTATAAGGTCGACGAGACCCTTTGAATACCAACCGCCTCAGTGATGGGCATACGGCTAAAATCAACTAGATATAAGTGACTGGTTTTGTTGTTTTCATCATTACAACACCTTCTCTTAAGGGATGAATGTCGACTCCATATGATTATTCAACGACCAACACCCCTTTATACATTTGCATCTGACAATGAAACGGATACTCGCCCTTTTCCAGTGCAGGTAATGCTATCGTGGTCGGTTTATCCAACGCCAAATCCTGACTAATCTCTAAGTCGGGTAGCAATACCGTGGCTGAACACCCCGATTTATCTTGGCGTAAAAAGGTTATTTCAGTCGGTGTATTGGCGGCAATATTAATTCTTGCTGGCGAATACACACCATCTTTAACCAGAATCGATGTGGTGGCATCAACGCTGGCTTCATTTGACGGTTTGTATAACCAAAACCACCAAACAATGAAACCGATTAGCGCGAGACAAAGTAAATTAATAATCATATTGGGCCTCTTAGTGTTCTTTAGCTTTAAATAAACGTAATCGATTCGCGTTACTCACTACGGTAAGCGATGAGAAAGCCATGGCAGCACCTGCAATCACTGGATTTAACAAAATACCAAATACCGGATAAAGCACTCCTGCCGCTAAGGGAATACCCGCAGCGTTATAAATAAATGCCCCAAACAAGTTTTGTTTAATGTTGCGCAGCGTTGCTTTACTAATAGCAATGGCATCGGCTAATCCATGAAGTGAACCGCGCATTAAGGTGATATCGGCACTTTCTATCGCGACATCGGTGCCCGTACCAATCGCGAACCCAACATCGGCTAACGCCAACGCTGGCGCGTCGTTAATCCCATCACCTGTCATACCAACCACTTCATTGTGACGTTGAAGTTCGGCCACTTTATTGGCTTTATCTTCAGGCATCACTTCGGCGAAAAAGTCATCAATACCCACTTTTTTAGCCACTGCAGCTGCGGTCGCTTTATTATCACCAGTTAACATAATCACTTTAATGCCATTACGTTTAAGTCTCGCGATAGCAGCCACCGAATCCGGTTTTATAGGATCTGATACGGCTATAATGGCAAGCAGCTGCCCTGCAAGCGCCAAATACATAGGTGTTTTAGCCTCTTCTGCTAATACTTGGGCCTTAGCTTCATTAAAACCAATATCAATATTTTTGTCTTGCATCAGTTTTTGATTACCAAACAGTAATATTTCCCCATCCACCGTGGCTTCAACACCTTTACCCGAAATGGCATTAAAGTGCTCTGTTTTAGTCATTTCAATTGCTCTGGCATTGGCACTTTCAACAATGGCTTGCGCTAGTGGGTGTTCTGAGTGACTTTCAATCCCAGCAGCCAATGATAATACCTGCTCTTCGCTGTCGGTATTGACGAGAATAATATCGGTGACTTGGGGTTTACCTTCGGTAATGGTGCCCGTTTTATCTAAAATCATTGCAGTGATTTTTGACGCTGTTTGCAATGCTTCACCGTTACGAATAAGCACGCCCGATTCAGCGGCCTTACCCACGCCTACCATTACAGACATTGGCGTGGCTAACCCTAGCGCGCAAGGACAAGCAATAATTAATACCGTTGTTGCGGAAACAATTGCAAATACGGTCGATGGCTCTGGTCCAAAGTTAAACCACACCATGGCACTAACAATGGCGATGATCATAATGGCTGGCACAAAGTAAGCCGATATCACATCAGCCAAACGGCCAATTGGTGGTTTAGAGTTTTGTGCGCGCTTGACCATATTGATGATTTGCGCCAATGCCGTATCTTTACCGACTCGAGTGGCTTTAAATATGATTGAGCCTGACTTATTTAAGGTACCAGTGACGACATTGTCATCAACTCTTTTTTCAACGGGCATTGGTTCACCGGTTAACATTGACTCATCAATGGTACTTTTACCGTCAAGAACCACACCATCTACTGGAATTTTTTCGCCTGGACGTACTCTAACGTGATCGTTGAGTAATACATTGGCAATATCGATATCGACATCTTTTCCATCTCGGATAACTCTAGCTGTTTTGGCTTGCAGGCCAATAAGACGCTTAATGGCTTCAGAGGTTTTACCGCGCGCTTTAACTTCTAGCGCCAAGCCTAAATTAATTAAACCAATAATCATTGCGGTAGCTTCAAAGTAAACATGCCTTGCCATCTCGGGGAACCATTCAGGAAATCCAACAATAAGCATTGAATATATCCAAGCCGTACCCGTACCTAATGCAATAAGGGTATCCATATTAGCGTTATGGTTTAAAAATGATTTCCATGCGCCGATATAAAAATGCCTACCAGATATCAGCATAATGGCCAGAGTAACCACACCGACCAGTCCCCACACCACTTGCTCAGATAGGGTTGATACCGTCATTTCACCGATGAAAAGTCCGTAAATCATCAGTGGAATACCAACAGACAACGCAATAATGGTATGGCGCAATAAACTTTTATAATAGTGTAAATCGGCCTGTTCTTTTTCATCCATGGCATCTTCTGCTGAATCAGCCTGTATTTGTGTCGCGTTGTAACCGGCACTTTCTACCGCTTTTATAATCAACTCAGCAGAAGCTTGACCAGTAACAAGTACCGTTCTGTCGGCAAAATTCATGTCTGCCGAATCAACACCGTCCACGGCTTTAATCGCTTTTTCAATTTTGCCAACACAACTGGCGCAACCGGCGCCGAGGATATTGAGTTGCATAGGCGAGTTTGTTTTTTGATTCATTACTTAACCTCCTTTGACGTTAATTTCATCTTGTCCTGCTGAGTAGCGGTTACTGTGGTGCTTTCCGCTTGATTTGTCGCCTCAATTAAATTACAAACCATATTTCCTGTGGGCAAGTTGTCTGGCATGGTTGACCATTCTTCAACGGCCTGTGAAAGCCTAGTTCTTAATTTGACCATTTCATTAAATTGTTTTTCTGTTTCAGCCAATTTTTGTTTTACTAGCGCTCGTACAAGTTGACATGCACTTTCGCCATGATCGGTCTTGGAAAAAATCACTTTGATTTCTTCAACGGAAAAGCCAAGCGTGCGAGCACTTAAGATAAATTGCATTCGAGACTTATTTTTATGGTCATATATTTTATAACCATTAACAGGAGATTTATTTGGATTAAGTAATCCGACACGAGTGTAAAAGCGCACTGTGTCGGCGGTGATACCTAATTCATTAGCAAGTTGATTCACTTTCATACGGCCTCCTAAAGTAAACGTTAATCGTTACGATAGTTTGACTATAAACCTATGTCTTACACACAGGTCAAGCAGGTTTTGAATATTAAAATAATAGGGCACATTTTGAGTGCCCTATTATTTAACGGTTACTGCTGCATCATTTTACTATGTTGTTTCATGATGATAGCCATTAACTCTTCGTGATTAACTAACTTGACGGTTTCACCTTTTATATTGGCGCGATCTAATATTATCAGGGGTGATTTGATAAAGTTCTTTGCACTGGTGGAGGACAGAACCTCTTTTGTTTTCACTTGAATATCTTCATCTTTAGCCAGATTATAGATCCAATATAGTGCATCTGATTTAATGATATCAGTATCATCTACCCCAGGTCTGAACACGTCATAATACTGTATTTGAATTAAATGTTGACCAGGTGCAATGTCTATTTGGCTCTTGTTTTGTACGGTTTTACCATCGACCGCAGTAAAAATTAAATTGTCAGGTAATGAGATAGTTGCAGCCATTGATACTGAGCTGACGACAGAGAGAAGTGAAATAGCAATAAATTTTTTCATGATGAACTCCGTTAAGTGTTGATGCTGTTAATTACAGCAACAATAATCTTTATAAATTAATGTGGGTGACTAATTTGAATAAAGAATTACGCTATCGGAGGTGGATTTTGACTTGTTAGAGTGGTAGGTGTTGATACCCATAAAGCTAGGCTAACTTTGGCGCCAGTTAACCGTATAGCGGTAAACTCTTCGCCCGAAAACAACATAAAAGCATGAGCTATGGCATGACAATGACTAATGCATTGACTTATATTGTCTGAACAACAGTTATCGTTGTGATCGTAATTGTCGCAGTCGATGTCTATCATGGTTGATGGGTGCTGATTGCTCGATTGCGAGCCTGACATAGTCATTTCAGTAGACATAGTCATTTCGTTAGACATTCCGTTAGACATAGCATAGCTAGGCATAAACAGTTGCCCTACTAGTGATAATATAATCGCTATATTTAACAAAATTTTTAGCATACATGATGTCCACTAAACTAAGAGGCTTTTACTATAACAATGTTGTAGTTAAATTTATACGACTGATGCAACACTTATCAATAATATGATGCCTAGTTATTTATTAAAGAAGTAAGTAGTACGTCAATACGAGCACTATCAGAGATCGCCTCTATGCCCTTAAAACGGTCATATCATGCTATTACTCAGGCTAACGCTTGTTCATAAACACTTTTCTATAAACACATTCTATTGTTTGCACTTGAGACAGCCTATTTCATCTTGTCGTGGGTATATTGTGATAACAAATGTCATTGTGTATGCTGCAAGCCTGTAGTTAACATTATTATAACTATTTGGCTGCCATTATTTGATCCTGCTCAGCAAAGATTTATTTCATTTACAATTTAGTCTTAAATGGCAATGTAACCTAACGATCACTGCTGTTAATGTTTATTAGCATTCGATCTATAACAAAAATAAGGTCCACAAATGTTCGGATTGTTGAAATATTTTTTATATCTGTTGTTGGTACTTTTAGCCTGCCTGGCAATTTTTATTTATCTTAATCAAGCGCCGGACAAGTCAGTGGCAGAGCTGAGTCAACGCTGGGCTCAACCCCCCTCGCAGTTTGTTAATATTGCAGGGATGAATATTCACTTAAGAGATGAAGGGTCAAAGTCTGATCTAGAACCCATAGTGTTAATCCATGGCACGAGTGCGTCTTTACATACTTGGGATGGTTGGGTAGACGCATTAAAAGGACAACGCAGAGTCATTCGTTTCGACTTACCGGGATTTGGATTGACTGGGCCCGATCCTGACAATAATTACAGCATTGAACATTACGCTGATGTCGTTGCTGCAGTGCTCGATGAATTAAAGATACAAAAATGCGTCTTAGCGGGTAACTCTTTAGGGGGTTATGTATCTTGGGCGACCGCGGTTCGGTATCCACAAAGAGTGTCGAAATTAGTGTTGGTTGATTCCAGTGGATACCCTTTTGAACCAGAATCGGTACCACTGGCATTTACATTATCACAAAATCCGCTAACCAGTGTGTTGTTAAAAAATGTGTTACCTAAATCACTGGTCGCTCGCAGTGTTAAGAATGTCTACGGTAACCCTGATTTGGTCAGCGATGAATTAGTTGACCGATATTACGAACTATCACTTCGACAAGGTAATCGTGACGCCTTGAAAGCGCGCTTTAAACAAACATTACCAGGACTTTTGGTGGATAAGATTAACACCATTGATGTACCAACATTGATAATATGGGGAGCCAAAGACAAGTTAATTCCGCCTAAGTATGGCACCCAGTTTAATCACGATATAGCCAACAGCGAGCTGGTTGTATTTGATGAGTTAGGCCATGTACCTCATGAGGAAGATCCGCAATCAACGGTATTAATAGTTAAACAATTCTTGCAAGAACATAAGCCGGATCAATCTTAGGGTAAGTGCACAATATGGTTCACACTCTCTGTTACCAGAATCGATTTAATTCTCGGTGTTAGTTATCGCTCTTAAGCGTCTGAATTTCTAAGGACACTATTCATATGTCATGGCTATTGTGGCTCAGATAATATTAGAGGCAACCACGGTCATATGACCAAAACAGCTATTTTATCTTGTTAGGCATCACTTTTGTCGCTCACCTACCCTCCAATTATCCACTGTCGTTATTTCCTCGTTGGCTTCACCTCGTCTGTTCATAATCTTTCACATATTGTCTGCGTTCATTCATCTACAGTCTGAGTGCCATTAACAATTGTTATCTAATATAGCTGGCATCAGCAAAGGTAATTATTTAAGTGAGCACATTATGACAACAAAAGATTTAGCAGAACCCCCTAGAAAAGTGAAATCTAAGGAGTTAAAGGCACTTGGATTTATCATTTTTTTACTCTTTCCAATCATCACAATCACCAGCATTAGCGCTTACGGTTTTGTCATTTGGATGATCCAAGCATTTGGTGGCGTTGTCGCACACTAATCCTCGAAAATCATGAGTCAATCTTATTAGGGATGCTGTTATGAAATGGTTTATCAACATTTGGCGAACACTTAACCAACCAGCCAAATATCTTACCTTAGGCACAATTAGCCTATCGGCTTTTTTGATGGGCATTATTTTCTGGGGTGGTTTTAATACTGCACTAGAACTGACCAACACAGAAGAATTCTGTATCAGCTGCCACAGTATGGAAAGCAAGCCATACCAAGAACTGCAGCAAACCGTGCATTGGTCAAATCACTCTGGTGTTCGTGCCACTTGTCCAGACTGTCACGTGCCCCATAACTGGAGCCGTAAAATTGGTCGAAAAATTGAAGCTTCTCATGATATGTGGGGCTGGTTAATGCAAACGGTTAATACCGAAGAAAAGTTTGAAGCAAAACGCCTAGAAATGGCTAGCCGAGAGTGGAAACGCTTCGATCGGGATGATTCATTAGCCTGCAAAAATTGTCATAACTACGACTCTATGAATTGGGGTGACATGTCAAAGCTGGCTCAAAAGCAAATGAAACGAGCCGCTGAGATCAATCAAAGTTGTGTTGATTGCCATAAAGGCATTGCGCACAAGCTTCCTGATATGGGGACTGCGCGCGCACCTGAACTCATTGCACAAGTCGGATCTGGCGAAACTGGTCTTGTTGTTGGTGCTCAGTACTTTACCGCCTTGACCAAACCGCTTTATTTTAATCAAAATACAGATGTTGAAGCAGGCACATTAAACATTGCCACTAAAGTGACGGTACTTGAAACCAATGGCAGTCGTGTACAAGTTGGTATTAATGGTTGGCGTAAAAACATTGGTGCTGGTCGAGTAATTTATTTCGATTTCGGTCTTAATATTCTGTCTGCTCAACTCACAAAAGCTGCGGCGTTGGAAGATGGCGTAATGGAGGTCTTCGAAGAAAAACAAGATCCGATGACGGGGTTAACCTGGCAACGTGTTGAAGCCAAAATTTGGACCGACTCAGACTATCTTGTCAACGATTTACAGCCACTTTGGGACTATGCACGGGATACCTATACTAGCAGTTGTAGTGTTTGCCATACCCAGCCGGCAGAAGCACACTTTGATGCCAATAGTTGGCCAGGCATGTTTCAAGGCATGATTGCGTTCGTCAACATGGATCAAGATACTCAAGCGCTTGTACAAAAGTACTTACAAGAGCATTCATCTACTTTCGATAAGTCAGCGCATTAATAGGATATCATCATGAACAGAAGAGATTTTCTTAAAGGCTTAGTGGCGACTTCTTATGTGGGACTAAGCAGTACATCAGTGTTGGCGTCATTCAATGCTTTGGCAACTGCGGGCACTAAAGCAAGTGACGACTGGCTTACTACGGGTTCGCACTTTGGTGCTTTCAAAATGAAGCGTAAAAATGGGGTCATTGACCAAGTCATTCCATTTGAATTAGACAAATATCCTACCGACATGATCAATGGCGTTAAAGGCTTAGTCTACAATCCATCGCGGGTTCGCTACCCTATGGTGCGCTTAGATTTTTTATTGAAAGGTCATAAAAGTGATACGACCCAGCGCGGTGACTTTCGCTTTGTCCGTGTTACATGGGATAAAGCCCTAACCCTGTTTAAAGATTCACTTGATGAGGTGCAAACTCAATACGGTCCATCAGGACTGCACGCAGGTCAAACAGGCTGGCGCGCAACTGGGCAGCTGCATTCATGTACCAGTCATATGCAACGCGCTGTTGGTATGCACGGTAACTTTGTCAAAAAAATTGGCGACTACTCAACGGGTGCTGGCCAAACTATTTTGCCTTATATTTTAGGCTCAACAGAAGTTTATGCCCAAGGTACTTCATGGCCGTTGATCCTTGAGCAATCTAACACCATCATTTTGTGGTCCAATGATCCCTATAAAAACCTGCAAGTGGGTTGGAACGCCGAAACTCATGAATCATTTGCCTATCTTGCTGAGCTTAAAGAAAAAGTGAAACAAGGTAAGATCCGGGTGATCAGTATCGACCCGGTGGTCACTAAAACCCAAAAATACTTAGGATGTGAACAACTTTACGTTAACCCACAAACTGACGTTGCATTAATGCTGGGTATTGCCCATGAAATGATCACCAGTAAGTTACACGATGAAAAGTTTATTGAAGGTTACAGCCTTGGTTTTGACAGATTCGTACCTTATATTTTAGGCGAGTCAGATAGCGTTGCGAAAACCCCCGAGTGGGCCAGCAAAATTACTGGTGTTAGCCCTGAAATTATACGTGACTTAGCCAAAGTAATGACCCAAGGTCGTACTCAAATCATGATGGGTTGGTGTATTCAACGTCAACAACACGGTGAACAACCTTATTGGATGGCGGCGGTGCTTGCCACTATGATTGGCCAGATAGGGTTACCTGGAGGCGGTATCAGCTACGGCCATCACTACTCCAGCATTGGTGTTCCAGCGTCCGGTGCTGCCGCCCCGGGTGCATTTCCTCGCAATCTTGATGACGGCCAAAAGCCGTTATTCGACAGCAATGATTTTAAAGGCGCGAGTAGCACCATTCCGGTTGCACGTTGGATTGATGCCATTTTAGAACCGGGTAAAACCATTGATGCCAACGGTTCAAAAGTCACTTACCCTGATATCAAAATGATGGTGTTTTCAGGTAATAATCCATGGAGTCATCATCAAGATAGAAATAAGATGAAGCAAGCATTTCAAAAGCTTGAGTGTGTGGTCACTGTCGACATTAACTGGACAGCAACCTGCCGTTTCTCTGACATTGTTTTACCTGCTTGCACCACATTTGAACGAAATGACATTGACGTTTATGGCAGCTACGCTAACCGTGGTGTTTTAGCGATGCAAAAAATGGTTGAACCATTATTTGATAGCTTGTCCGATTTTGAAATATTTACTCGTTTTGCCAAAATAATGAACAAAGAGACAGAATATACCCGTGGCATGTCGGAGTTTGACTGGATTAAAAAACTTTATAACGACTGTAAAGCCGATAATGCCGGTAAGTTTGAGATGCCAAATTTCGACACTTTCTGGAAACAAGGTTATGTCCATTTTGGTGAAGGCCAACCTTGGACACGTCATGCCGATTTTAGAGATGATCCCGAAATAAACCCACTGGGTACACCATCGGGTTTGATTGAAATATTCAGTCGAAAAATAGCACGTTTTAACTACGAAGACTGCCCCGGTCACCCAACGTGGATAGAAAAATCAGAGCGCAGTCATGGTGGCCCAGGTTCAGATAAGCACCCGATGTGGATGCAATCTTGCCACCCAGATAAACGCTTACATTCACAAATGTGTGAGTCGCAGCAATATCGAGAAACTTACGCCGTAAAAGGCCGTGAACCTGTGTACTTGAACCCTAGCGATGCAAAACAGCGTGGCATTAAAGATGGCGACATTGTGCGAGTATTTAACGACCGAGGCCAGCTATTGGCTGGGGCGGTCGTATCAGATAACTTCCCTAGTGGCATTATTCGAATTCATGAAGGGGCTTGGTATGGCCCTGTCGGCAAAGATGGTACCAAGCAAGGCGGCAGTGAAATAGGTGCATTATGCAGCTATGGCGACCCTAATACGTTAACGCAAGATATTGGTACATCGAAACTTGCCCAAGCTTGCTCCGCGTACACATGCTTGGTCGACTTCGAAAAATATCAAGGTAAAGTCCCTGAAGTCAGTTCATTTAGCGGCCCAATTGAAACGCAGCTATAACGTGTAAGTATTATTACTGTGCGCCAAGTGATTTATCCTTGTCGCTTAAGTTAACGGCCTTAATAAGGTCAGGAGATAACATAGATGAATGACAAGATATTGTATAACACGCCAATGAACCAGGGTCGTTCTATGGTGTATAAGCTGCTCTCATCACTGTTTGCAAAGGAGCTAGATCAACAGCTATTACAAGCGCTCACGGCAAGTCAGGCGCAGGCATTCTTTACTCAATTGGCTAGTGATCCCTTGTTTAGTCAAGACATCGAAACCATAAACTCAGTGCTTAATTCAACCCTTAACAGCGTCAATACTGATCATGCTTTATTAGAGCTTGCTGCCGATTATTGTGGCCTATTTTTAGTGGGTACAAAGCATAGCGCCAGCCCTTATGCCAGTTTGTATCTTAACGATGCCCATGCTGTCAAAGATGATGTGCTGTTGTTTGGTGAGCAACATCAGCAAATGCAAACCTATTTACAGCAAAGCCAATTGGCTGTTCAAAGTGAATTCCCTGAACCGGCAGACCATATTGCCGTTATTTTGGCGTATGTTGCCCACCAAGCTTGCGCAAGTGATGATAACACTCAGCTCAGCTTTATTAGCCAATATCTTCACGCTTGGCTACCCCGTTTTGTAGATAAGCTTACCTCTGTTGATACTGGTAAGTTTTATTCTGTTATTGCTCACCTCACTCTGGCTTGGGTTGAAACTGATTGTGAAGCACTAAAAGGAGCTCAGTAACAGGATATCTATTTGACTAAGCGATAATTCATCCAGATAAAAACACCGAGCAAGCTCGGTGTTTTTATCTAATCCGTCGAGAAATTCCCGTGATCCGAGCGTAGCGAAAGTCTCGGGGTAGTTCACAAGTAATGTTTGAGCTTAGGATAAATAGAGTGACGGTTATCCACACTGAACTACATTCCAGGCCCATGATTTATAACAACTTAGCTGGCTAATTTCAACTCAAGTGCATTAATAGATGCTTGCCACACCTGTTTAAGCAGCGGATATGAATCAGCACTAATGCCATCTTTTTCTAATTGTTTGCACAACTGACTCAACTGAATAAAGCCGATACTGGCACTACTGCCTTTAAGTGCATGTAACGCTTTTGCCCTATCTGCAGGTAAAGCTGCGAGTGCATTAATGTGTTCCGTACTACTGACTTTAAATAGTGCTAACATCTCTTTAACAGCAGTGTTACCAAGGTATTGTAAGTCTTCATTAATTTGCTTTTCATTGAGTAAAGGCTGATTGTCTTCATTCCGGCGTGATGGTTTTTGATCTATGGCAGTTTGTGTCAAGCCTTTATGTTTCTCTATCTTGGTTAACTTATTCATGTTGCTGTTGTTCATTGCTGATTTGTCACTTGCATCACCGATCCAATGGGCTAAAAACTTCATATTAAGCGGTTTGGCTAATACGTCATCAAAGCCTGCGGCTTGATACTCGTTTATGTCATCATCTTGAATTTGTGCCGTAAATGCGGCAATGCTGATGTCTTTATGGGCCGCGTTAGCGATATGCTTCAACTCTACTAATAACTCAATCCCTGATCCATCGCCTAATTGAATATCAAGCATAATGCCGTCAAACTGCAAAGCACTATCGACGTTAAACAACGCCCTTGCTTGCGCACAACTATCAGCCAGTACGGAATGATGTCCAAGATGTGCTAAAAACCCTTGGGCCACCATGGAATTGACTTTGTTGTCTTCGATAACGAGTACACATTTAGGATCAACTTTAGGTAATTGTGCACAGATAACCTCATGTGCTTGCTCACAGATGTGCAATGGCAAACTAAAACCAAAGGTGGAACCTTCAGCTACTTTACTCTTAACCCAAATAGAATGATTGGCAGTATTAACCTCATTCATTAACGAGACTAATTCTTTACAAATAGCGAGCCCAAGGCCTGTGCCTCTGGTTCTGCCTTGATTAGGCTGCGCACCATAAGCGATAAACAATTGACTCATATCATTTTTACTTATGCCGACGCCGGTATCTGCCACTTCAAAAGTTAATCGTTTATCAACCACATTTACCCGTAATGTAATCTCTCCTGCTGGTGTGAATTTAATGGCATTGCCAAGCAAGTTAAACAACACTTGGCGCAATTTGGGTCCGTCTACCGTTATCCATTTGGGTAAATCACCGCGAACTAAATATAACGATATACCTGACAATCCCGCGCCAGCTAACATGATAGCCATCACTTCATCGAGCAACTCACAAAGCGCGACAGTTCGAGGCTCGTTAGTTAATTTACCTTGCTCCAAACGAGAAAAATCCAAAATATCGTTTAGTACATTTTGCAGTAAGGTGCCACTGTATTGTGATAATGCCAACATTTGTTTCTGTGCTGGAGGTAATGGCGAGTGACTCAGTAAAGTCAGGGTGCCTAAAAGACCGTTTAACGGAGTACGGATCTCATGGCTCATAGTCGCTAAAAATAGCGATTTTGCCTTGCTAGCTTGCTCTGCCATCTCTCTAGCCGTCGAATGCCCTTTGGCTTCAGCGTCTAGTTGACGGTTGGTTTCAGCCAGTTCGAGTGTGCGCGCCTGCACAGTACTTTCGAGTGAGGCTTTATGGGCAAATAATTCTGATGCCGTTTGTTGTAACTCAGATTGCAGTGCTTGATTGTGCGCGGTTTTTTGTTTAAAAGCTTCAATGGCTGCAGCCATCGCGGTGAGTTCATCGTCTCCATGAGGATCAAGTACCACTTCGGTATTGCCCTGACTTAATTGAGATAATGCTGCAGTTGCTTCACTTAGGCGTAAAGCAATGCCTTTATAAATAACCCGATAAACGACCAACAGCATAATGATTAACATCAAAATACCTGTCGCCCACAGCCCTGATTTAGCCCACAGTAATTGCTGTAAAAAATTACTTCGGGCATGTTCTGCCTGCAGCTGTTGTGCTTTCATTGCGCTATCGACTGACTTATTCAGTTGGCCTAATTTATCCGTCAGCGTTAACAGCTGCGCATTTTGTTTCGTTAGCAATTGCGCATATTGCTGCTGCAAACTTAAGCCAACATTTACTTCCCTTAACATTATCAGTTGGTGCTCAAGCTCTGTCGCCCTAACGGGATCTCGAATTAAGCCTTTAAGTAATTCCAGAGGCATTAAATCAATTTGCCCACTCGTGCCTGAACCTGTGTAAGGGCTAGGCACTTCGATGCCGTTATGTAAGTTATCGCTAGTAGTATTAATCGTATAAGTTGTTGGAGAAAGTACTCGAGCCATACTGTCGAGAACGTTATTTAATCCGAGTTGTTGTTCTGGCGACTGTAATAACTGCCCCACTAACGCAATGTGATGGATCAATCCCAAAGCTCGGTTTAAACGTTCACGGACATCCAAGTCTTGTTCTATGATGGAGTCCAAAAGTTGGGCACTTTGTTCAGCGCCTATCACTTGAGGGTAAGCTAAACTCAACTTAGCCAGAATGGTTGAATCGACCACCGCTTGTTCTGCTTCAAGTAAAACACCACTCTTACTGGCCGCTTCCGCCAGTGCGCTTCCTTTATTATTCAATTGAGCCGCCAACACTAAACGTTTACCCACTTGGCGGCCGAATACCGATAAGTCATGGATAATTTCGCCGGCTAATAGCGCTAATTGCTTATCTTTATCGACACCATGATTTTGTAGATTTAACGAATTGAGTCGTTCAATAGCGGAAAGTAAATTAGTGCTTTCCAGTGACAACTTACGCCCAAGGAAAACGCGTTGTGCCTCTTCTTCCACTCGTTCAAGTGCTTGGGCATTGTCAAGCAAGCCATTAGAAGACTGCATCAATTGCCTTGCGGCCTGTGATGCGGGTAATGCCTCTTCATATAGATATTGGTCAGCAAGCTTTACCCAATAAAGCGAAATACTGCCAAGGCTAACTAACATTAATAGTAACAACCCGAGCAGACAGAATGCCAACATAAGGCGACCCACTAAGCTCTTGCCTGATAGTGATAAAGTGCTCACAGTCATTCCTTAAAATGTTATAATTATTAAAATTCTTTTGCTATTCTTTTCAGAAACCTTAATCGAGACAATATAATGTGCCGACTTATTTATATGCTCATAGCTGGCTTAGGGATATTACCATTACTTGCTGAAGCAACATCCGATTCTAGCTGGACATTACAACAGCGCACGCCCTTTAATGCCAAAATCCAAACAGTAAAGTCGATACAATATAATCAACTGACCTCGGCCAAAAAGCATTGGCGGATCTGTGCCTTAGTACCTCACCTTAAAGACGCTTATTGGATCGGCATTGATTACGGTTTGGTGTCAAAAGCCAGCCAATTAGGCATTAATTTAGAATTATTTGAAGCTGGTAGCTATTACAGAAAAGAGCAACAACTAAAACAACTTGAATACTGCCTTAATCAGCCGTTCGATGCGATCTTACTCGGTGCTGTGGCCCCCAATTTACTTGACCGATACCCGGGCCAAATTAATAAGCCCATCATTGCGTTAGTGAATAGACTCGATAACCCGATTATTACTACTCGTGTAGGCGTTAATTGGTATCAAATGGGCTGGGAAGCTGGCCACTTTATCGCCAAATCTGTAAAAAAACCACCTCCATCGTCTCCAGTAAAACTCGCTCTACTCACAGGCCCAGAAAGTGTTGGCGGCAGCGATTGGGTTGAGCTTGGTATTCAAGATGCTATTGCCAATAGTCCTATTGTGGTTTCGTCAATTCGTCATACTGACAATAATCGTGACCTTTATCGTGACCAACTTCATAATCTGCTTAACGACCATATTCCTGATTATATTCTAGGCAGTGCAGTTGCTATCGAAGCAGCAATAGGAACATTGCAACATAAACAATTAACTGGCCAAGTAAAGCTTGTGAGCAGTTATTTATCGCCAGCGACGTTGCGCGGACTGCATCGTAATAAAGTCGCTTTCAGTAGTGATGATCAAGTGGTGTTACAAGGTAAGTTGGCAATAGATATCATGGTAAAACTACTTGAGGGAGCACAATCATTTGGTGATATTGGCCCACAAATACAGGCGTTAGAACAAGGAAAGGTGCAACTCGATATGTTTAATAACAGCTTAGCCCCTGCAAATTTTTACCCCATTTACCGCGTAACACAAAACTAATCTTTAACCTTAGTCGCAAACAAATAACCTTCTCCGTGAACTGTCACAAACAGGTCTGCCTGTAGTTTGTTTCGTAAACGGCGAATAATGACATCTATGGTTCTATCATTTACCTCTTCATTACGATGGCTTGTTTGCTGCATTAATCGCTCACGAGATAGTACTTGCTGTGGATGCAATGCAAAGACGGTAAGTAATTCGAACTCAGCTTTAGTCAGCTTAATCACCTCGTCACCATAACTCAGTTTTCGACTATTTAATTCAAGAATATATTGATCGAAGGCAATGATATCGTCACATTTTTCAAATTGGTCTACAACGTCTTGCTGTGCTTTTTTGACTAACGAAATTCGCCACAGCAAATTTTTAACTCTTACTAATAATTCTCTTAATTCAAATGGCTTGGTCACATAATCATCAGCACCCATTTCAAGACCAACGATTTTATCAATAGTTTCATCACGACCCGTGACTAAAATAATGCCTACGTCCGAACGGCTTCTCAGTTCGCGTGCCAAGCTTAAACCATCTGTACCGGGTAAATTAATATCTAACATAACCAAATCGACATGTTGATTTGCAAATTGTTGCCACATCTGCTCGCCGTCTCCAGCTTCAAGCACACGATAACCTTCTCGTTCAAAATAACCTTTTAATCGAGCGCGGATCACTGCTTCATCGTCAACTACGAGTACTGTATTTGTTAAACCAGTATGTGCCATCGTCCAATCCAAATAGTGTTGCTAATAATGGTCGTTATTATTCATAACTTTTCATATTTGCCTATAACGATATTCAAGGAATGAGTGCTAGCTAGCAAAATTGGTTGATAAAAAGGACCCGGATCACACAATGGAAAGATGTAGAACCAGATCCGATTATATTTACAGATTCACAATAAAAGACGTTATATTTTTAATTTAAAACCTTTTGCTGATGCCAACAACCACTCGGTCATCAAAGATTTTTGTTTGAGTGCCATAGACCTTATGATCGCTATCCATGGTACTGCCATGATAACGGACATCGAAATTGATGCCGGCATAGGCTTTACTTAAACCCAAGTTCCAGTGCCCCCAGCCTTCTGCACCTTCTCCCTCTAAACCTTGATAACCGATGCTGGCTGAAAAATTTACACCATTATCAAATGCGTAGCTCGGATGGACCGCATAGTTAATACCTTGCCAACCTTCTACGCCAAACCAGTCATCGATGGTTGGAGTCACTTCTAGTTGAACATTAGCGTGTCCGAATTGCTTGCCAACCTTAATCCATAATTCTGTATAATTAGAGTATGAAGCGCCAGGATAAAGATAAGAGAAAACCATGACGTCGTAACTGATAGTGCTATCGCCAAATTTACCCGCTTTACCAATATAAGGTGCGGTGACAATTTCTAAATTAGGGTCGGCAAATTTAACATTTGAAGCAAACATGCCGGCATACCAACCAAGCTCATTGCCCCAACCGAGCGTACCTTGTACCACCGGTACTTCGCCATCCATGGTTTCTGATTCACCTCGAAAAACATAGTCAGAAGCAAAGGTTAATTTACCGTTAATAGTGCCACCAAGGACATCCTGATCAGTTGCGGCATGAGCAAAGGCGCTTGCCGATAGAATTAAGCTAGCTAATAAAATTGACTGAGCTAATTGAGTTGTTCTGATGTTCATATTTATCACCCTAAAATGGATTTTCTTGTTGATAGAGTGACTATATGTAAAATATATGAATGGCTACTGATTTAGATATGAACTAATAAGTAACGAATATGAAAAATTATGAATACCAATATTTAACATGACCTAAAGCATTCTGGCTCTGTTGATTAGATTTTAATTCCATTGACGATGAACAATATAATAGTCGACACCTATAGGGCTTACCTTGCATTAATATATTTACGCAAAAATAAAGCATTCTAGAATGTAGCTTGTGATCTTCATCATCGGATTTCGATTCTATCAATAGCCGCTTCGGCTATTTTCACTGTTGAAAACCTCCGCCACTGAGTAGATTGGTGGTTATCAACAATGGTTACCAGCATTGGTCTTAATATCATTGCTCATAAAAATAGTGGAATTTCATCATGGCATTACAAGATAATATTGTTCAAATAGTCAGCCACCCTCACCTTTCTCCTAAGCAAAAATCGAATTATTTGGCATTAGAAGCTGAAAACAGCCTGCCTTATGTGGCGGTATCTGAGCAGGTTAATAATGCGATGACGGACGGCATTATCTGCGATATGTTTGAAGGCCACGCACCATTTAAGCCGCGTTATGTGTTACCCGATTATGCTAAATACCTTCAACAAGGATCTGAGTATTTAGAGCTTTCGCCCGCAGAAGACTTTGATGACGCCTTAAATGCATTAACCATTCTTTATCACCATGTGCCGTCGGTGACCAATATTCCGGTGTACTTAGGCCAATTGGATGGGTTATTAATGCCTTTTACCCTAGGGCTTGATGACGATGCTATCTATCGCAAACTAAAACGCTTTTGGATTTTACTCGATAGAACCTTACCCGATGCGTTTATGCATGTGAATATAGGTCCGACCGATAATATTATTTGTCGTACCATATTGCGAATTGATGCCGAGTTACAGCAAATTGCACCTAATTTAACCTTTATGTACGACCCCGCCGTCACCCCAGATGATTTATTACTGCTCGCCACCACCAATATTTGTCAGTGCAGTAAACCTCACATTGCTAATTACCCATTACATGCCGAAACGTTCGATGAGCGTGGTTTTGGGATTGTCAGTTGCTATAACGCTTTACCATTAGCTGGCGGCGCCAACACCTTAGTACGACTTAACCTTAAGCAAGTTGCCATAAAAGCCACCAGCATTGCTGATTTTTTTGAGCAAACGTTAACTCATTATTGTCAGCTCACGTATGAGCTTATTGAAGCGCGTTCGGCCTTTTTACATCAACAATCACATTTTTTTGATAGCTTTTTAGTTAAAGAACAGCTCATTGATGAGTCACGGTTTGCACCAATGTTTGGGATTTATGGTATGGCTGAAGCGGTCAATATTTTACAAGCCTTGCCCACGCGTGGTTTAGCCGACGTAGGATCCACAAACAGTGTTAATCAATCCGGTAACGGTTATGGACACGAGCTTGAAGCAAATGAACTCGGACTGAGGATCTCTGCCGCATTAGATAAAATTGTCAAATCGACGCCGGTGACCTATGGCTACAAAGGCCGAGCATTATTACATTCTCAAAGCGGTATTAGTCTGGATAAAGGCGTAACCCCAGGGGTTCGTATTCCCTATGGTACAGAACCCGATCCCATTAGCCATATTCAAGCATTAGCGAAACATCATCAGTATTATACCGCTGGGATTAGCGATATTCTCACCATAGATGAAACTGTAAAATCTAATCCTCAAGCTATGTTCCAACTCTGTAAAGGCGCTCTTAGCTCAGGTTTTAGAGAGTTTACCGCCAATGTTGCTAATAATGATTTAGTCCGCGTGACTGGCTATATGGTAAAACGTTCAGACATTGAGACGTTTAAGCAATGTGGCTCGCGTACCAACACCACGGGCTTAGCCGCCGAGGCTGCTACCAATACAGGGATATTACAGCGCCAAGCTCGGGTGATTGCTCACGAACAGTCGCCTCTTGTTTATGAGTAAACACGCCATTGTAAGCCAAATATTGCCGTTTTCATGTGTCGATGGGCCTGGCAGTAGATTGGTAATTTTCCTGCAAGGCTGCAATTATCAATGCAAAAACTGCCATAATCCTCACACGATAAGCTTGTGTGATGCTTGTGGCGATTGTGTTGAACATTGCCCTGAGCAAGCACTGACACTCATGGCGTCACAAGACGCTCTTTCATATGACATAGCGTTGCAAGGTGCTGTGGTAAAGGAGAAGTCGCATATAGTGTGGAACAGCTCGCTGTGCAGTCAATGTGATACATGTCTTGCGGTATGCCCTAAAAAGTCAACGCCCAAAACGTCCAATTATACCATTGAGCAAATGCTTGAGGTCATTAGCAGTCAACGGCATTTTATTGATGGTATTACGGTCAGCGGCGGTGAAGCCAGCCTGCAATTACCTTTTGTCATTGAGCTGTTTAAGGCGATTAAGTCATCTGAGCACTTATCACATCTTAATTGCATGATCGACACCAATGGCAGTTTACCTCCAACGGGTTGGCATAAGTTGCTGCCTTTTTTAGATGGCGCTATGGTTGATTTAAAAGCATGGCAACAAGATACCCACCATTACATCACCGGCCGTGATAATCATCCGGTATTTAAATCCATTGAGTTACTTGCTCAGCATCATAAGCTTTATGAAGTGAGACTGTTACACATTCCTGGGATCACAGATTATGATGTGGAGATTAACTCCCTAGCGACATATTTACAGCAGCTACCCAGCGATACCCGAGTTAAGTTAAATGCGTTTCACCATCACGGTGTCGGACAAGTTGCTTCGACATGGCCGCAATGCACCCAAGCCGATATCGAAGCCTTAGCGTCTCAACTTACCCAGCGAGGCGTAAGCAATATCGCCTTGCCGGCCTTGTACATTTAATGTAACTGAGTACATTCAATTTAATTAATTTAACTAAGCGCATTTAATTCAGCTTAGCGACTGCACAGCAATATTTGCTCATACAACCAGCGGTGCGCAGGGTCGTTCATACTCTGGCGATGCCAAACAAGACTATAAGCCACTTTGCCGTAATCTATGGGTAATGTTTTAATGATCAATCCTTGGGCTTGTTTGGCCATTGACGCCCAGCGGCGCGAGCACGTAAATAGCAGTTCACTGTGATGGCACATTAGCGCTGCACTGCCAAAGTCTGCCACCGAAATGGGTACGGCGCGCTTTTTGGATTGCTGAGCCAGCAAAATATCAAAATACGGCGTGCTTAGGTCGGTATCTGTGATGCCGATGTGACTAAAATGCAAATAGTCATCGAGGCTGATGTCTTGCTGCAAAGCTAATGGGTGTGATGAATTCATTAAGCAAACCATCTCATCATTTATCAAGGTTTCCCATTTTAAGTCTTCGTCTATATTAGTCGGTTGACTTAGGTCATGGGGTAAAATGATAAAATCTAACGAGCCCTTTAGTAGCCCGTCAAAACCAATATTGTCTTTACTGTAAATATCTAAATGGATATTGGGCGCCAAATTGAGAATATGAGCGCTTATTTTGGCGGCCAGCAGTTCAAAGGTGCTTTCTCGCATGGCGAGTGAAAATCGCCCCTGATAATCGGCAGGAGTAAACACATCTTGGCTCATGATATGGTTTATATCATTGATCATTTGCTGCACGCTTGGGCCTAACCTTCGCGCTAAGGGGGTGGCAATAAGTGAGTTGCCATGTCGATAGAATAATTCATCATTCAGGCTTTCTCTTAACTGACTCAAGGTTTTACTGACCGACGATGGGCTTAAGCATAACCGTTCTGCACTGGCGGTTACACTGAGGGTATCAAGCATCACATGTAAAGTGATTAAATGTTTCATGCTGATACGGGAAAGTTTAGCCAAATCCATTAGCGTATTGCCCCTGATAAGTGGTGCATTTGTTTGCAAAATATAAACGTAAATTAGCCTGCAGTATAGGCTACACAACCACAATCAAGACCCGCTTCACATTGCTAACTGATATGGTTTACATTTCATCCAGAAGACGGGTTAGATCTTCAGCAACAGCCGAACGTTTCAGTCATAGCGGTTGAAATAAGCGTTTTTGTATTACCCATAAAAAACTTCCTCTCAGACAAGTCCGAGAGGAAGTTAAATGAAGCACACTTTCTACACGTTAAGCTAGCGTATTTCTCTAACTAATATAGCTTTGACCAGCATAGACAATGAAGTGACGAAGGGCTAACACCCCGGTCAAACTACAACATGCCACGGTCAACATTAAGGCTTTACTGTGGCGAGCGCTCGAAGGTAATAGCATTGCCAATAATGGAATAGCGAAGCCAATTCCAACCACCCCAATCCAAAACACGCTTGCCCAAATACCGGTATTTAACGATGCTAACGCAGTAGCGGCTGAACCGCCAGTGAAATAGAGTGCGCTAAACAGCATCACTAGAAACATCATTTCAGCAATGATAACCGGTAACTCAATGCGGTGCATTTTGGCAACTTCAGGGCTATGGGTATCGGTGTTAAACATCAATAACGCCACCACAAGGTTAGCAGCTGCTCCTGCTGATAATCCCGACACTAAAAATAGTGCAGGTAATACCGCAGTGTTGAGCATTGGATAAGCATTCATCGCCGAGATTAAAAAGCCAGTATATGCGCCAACCCCAATAGCAAGGATGAATAGCAATACTTCAATAATCTTACGGAACGGCATTAGCAAATCGGCAATGCCGGATAAGAAACCCAGCTTCCACTTAGGTAAATCATCCTTAAGCACGATTAGCGCATAGGCGATACCCAGTGGTGAATATGCCAATAACGCTGCAACACCTATTGCCATAACAGACTGGAAGTTATAATTAACTAATATCAGCCAGAAATGAAACGGTTTAGTTAAATCAAACACCAAGCAAGCTAAACCTAAACTGATTGCCACCGGTCCAATTAGCGCTGCAGCTTTTAATATTGGACTTTCAGTTTGCTTATCACGGCTGTACCAACGCATACCAATACCAATGAGTACGCTACCTGCTGATAAACCGGCCATAAATAAGTAGACTGCGATAACCCAGTTCCATGTCACCGGATCATATTGCGCCATATCGCCCCATGTATTATTCATGACTCAATCCCTCCTCGTTTAGTTGGAATACGATACACACGAGGCTTAGTGCCTAAGTGAGTTTTTTCTTGATAGGTTATTTTAGTATTAAGTAATAGTGCAACCTCACTTTGACTATCGTTAGCATCACCAAAATACAACGCATCTGTTGGACATGCTGTGACGCAGGCGGGTTGCTCACCTCTGGCTAGGCGAGTGTCTTTACAGAAGTTACACTTGTCTGCAGCCTTGGTGATTGGATTGATAAAGCGGACTTTATAGGGACATGCCGCCACGCAATACTGACAACCGACGCACTTATCATTATGAATTGACACTAATCCATTTTCATCAATATAAGCCGCTCCTGTTGGGCAAACACTTACACACGGTGCATTTTCACATTGCTGGCAGGACACGCGATTATATTTAAAATGTAGATGAGGAGCTTCACCAAAAGGCCCTTCCACCCTAACCTGCAAGCGTGTGACACCCTCGGGTACGTTGTTTTCACTTCGACAAGCTATATTACAAGCTTGGCAGCCGATGCATTTGTTTTCATCATGCACCATGACATATCGTTTATTCATAGGAGATTCCAAATCTATTATTTACCGGCTAAATTTTTACCAACTTGACACCAGTGGTATGTAAATTCATGCCACAAATGGGCGCAATGACATTCGGAAGCAGATTGCCACAATGGATACCTTTTCCTGTTGCCCTTACCAGCTCTTTGTTTTTAGAGCCAAAGCCCATGTATGCAAATACCGTGTCTTGGCGAATGCCCGGAGTCACTAAAGCGGTTCCTTCTTCACTGCCAACACTGCTGATTAATTGAATGGCATCGCCACTGTGGATATTTAATCGTCCAGCGGTTAATGGATGGATCCAAACTGCGTTGTTAGACATAAGGTTGGCCAGCATTGGCACATTATGTGTTGCGCCGTTGGTATGTACGGCAACCTTACCTTGGATAAAATAAAACTCGTCAGCTTGCTTTAGTTGCACATTTCGATGCTTAATCACGCCTCGGCCAGGTGCCATGTCTTCTATTTTTTGCGATGTTAATTCAATTTTTCCACTGGGGGTTTTGAACTTCATTGCCGTTGCATAGCAGCCATCTTCATCAACACTTCTCGCGTTTGGAAAAGCCTTAACGAACGCTGCAACCATCTCAGGTTCACGCAGCATCAATGGCTTACCATAACTGACATAACCCATTTTTTTGATGTTTTCCAATAAGCTATGGTCACGATTAAGCTGCATTAATTGCAACGTTTGCATATTTTCCCAAGGATAAAATTTATCAAGTCCCAAAGACTGGCCTAACTCTTTGAATATTTGCCAGCTTGGGCGTGTATTCCCAATAGTTTCAACAACACGTTGGCGCACATAATAAGCAGGATTTTTGCCTGATTTATCTTGTATTTCTTCATCTCGTTCAAGGTAGGTTGACTCAGGCAAAATATAGTCTGCATAGGCTGCGGTTTCGCTGATATAAAGATCGCACGACACCACTAAATCTAACGCTTTAAGCGTTTGCTCTACTTTGGCCCTGTCTGTAAGAGTCTGCATAGGGTTAGTGCGGCTCATCACCCATGCTTTTAGTTGATAGGGTTTTGCTTCTAACGTTGCATCCAATATGGTTTGATAAATCCCCCCTGAAGACCACATCATTGCGTATTGCTTTTCAACCTGGTCAATACGAATTGCTGAAGATTTAGGCATACCTTCAACACCCGGTTTAGCTAATACTGGGGCGATATTTTCACCGGCAAATTTATTGTAGCCGGGTGCTTTTTTACCCATGTACAAACCACCTTTACGTTCAATGTTGCCAATTAATATATTGGCAGCATATAACGCACGGCGCATATCGAATTCTTCAGGGGTAAAAGTAGCGCGATGACCAAAGTCGACAACCGCATGTGGCGCATGGCTAGCATATTCGTGAGCGATACGGCGAATGGCACTAGCAGAAACATCTGAAATAGTTTCGGCCCACTCTGGCGTGTATTGCTCGACCTCTGCAGCGAACTCATCAAAACCCACTACAAACTTTTCGATAAAATCACGGTCGTATAAGTTGTCATAAATTAAAACATGACATAGCGCCAGAGCAACTGACACATCAGTACCAGGACGTATCGCATGCCATTCATCTGCTTTGTCGGCCACAATGGAAAAACGTGGTTCGAATACGACTAATTTAGCGCCTTTATCCATTTGCGCTTGCATCATTCCTCTGGTTTCAGACATATTGATGCCTTCATAAAGGTTATGACCAAAGTTAATAATGTATTTAGAATTACTCAAATCGCGCTTCATTTTGGTGCCAAATATCGCCTTAGCGGCCACCACATAACTTCCTGGACAGGTTGAAGCATGGGTAAATGTGTTTGGCGAACCGAATGCTTCAGCCAGATGAAATATATGACCAGAAAGCGAACCAGACTTAGATGAGAACGCAATGGTTTCTGCACCATATTGTTGTTTAATTTGGTTCATTTTGGTTGCAATTTCTTTATAAGCATCAGCCCAAGAAATCTCAATCCATTCACCCGCGCCACGTTCACCAACACGCTTCAATGGATTAACAATCCGCTGTGGATCGTAAAGTAAACTATGACCTGCGCCACCTCTGGCACAGACCTTGCCGCCAAATGATTTGGCTTCTTTATTGCCGGTAATAAAGACATTTTTCCCATCAACTATGCGCGCTTTTATAGGGCACCGAGTGGAACACATCTCACAAATACTGGCCACTTCAGAGGAAACACCTTTGAGAGGTTGTTTTTCTAATGCTGCCAGTGAACCAGGAAGAATACTTGCTAGCGCACAAGATGCACCACTGACCCCAGCTCCCTTCAAAAAATGACGCCGATTTAACTCAATCATGATTGCCTCTTAACCTTCGACGAGGTGCGAAGTTATTACGGTTAACGTATGATTAATGGAACTTATCAAAACTTATAAACTAATAAGCACCATCGCTAAACAGATTGTTAACCGACCAATAACTTAAGGATATTGTGGTAAACCACATCGAAGATAATCATTTGATTGATATCACGGTTTCAGCGCGCAATTAAAGAGATAGCAACATATTACGAGAGTATATAAAAGCGGAAGACGAATTCTTAATAGGCTAATTAGCAGAGTTATTTAACGGTATATCGATTAATACCCGACAACCCATTTGCCAAGCTGAATCTGGATCATCTTTACATTTGGATAAATTTATTTTGCCACCAAACTGCATAATGACATCATTGCAAATGGCGAGACCTAAGCCTAAACCGTTTTCTTTAGTGGAGAAAAAGCTCGTTTTAAAATCATCTGCAGAGCAGCTCAAACCAATACCGTTATCATAAATTTTCAATTTCAATCTATGGTCAACAATATATGAATCAATCCTAATCCGGTTAGGGATTTTTGCTGAGAAACCTCTTTCTGACATGGCATCAACAGCATTTTTTAACACATTAATTAATACTTGGCAGAAGCCCACCTTATCGCCGGTTAATTTGATGTCAGTACTAGTGAGTTGAGTGTTGAGTTTAATATTATGAATTTTAAACTCATGCTCGAGTAACTCTAGGCATATCATTAATTGTTCGTGTACATAAAACTCGGTCGCTTCAGCGTTCTTTCGTTGCAACAAGCCTCTTATTCTATGGACTATTTCACCGGCACGAATCGACTGTTGGTGTATTTTATCGAGCAACTGATACTGTTTAGAATCTTCCCCAGTATTATTGGCCTGCTCAATCATACCTCCTTCACTATATTGTGTTATCGCAGCAATAGGTTGGTTAAGCTCGTGGGCTAAGCCCGCACCTATCTCGCCCAAAATGGCTGCACTTTGTAAACGCTCTAATTGCAATGCTTTGTTTTTTAATTGTCGTTCACTGCTTAATAAATTTTCACTCTTTTGTCTAAACCTATATTCCAGCCATAAGTGATAAATTGTTGCGATAACAAATAAACCTAATAAACCAAAGCCCCACTTTTGATTCAGTTTAATCCATTGCCAAACTTGTAAATAAACCGGCATTTTATTGGACTCTATATCAAGTTCTTTAAATAACTTCACCACTTGAAATTGGCTAATGGGTGCTGCCCAACCTCGATTTTGACCCACAATTGAAGCTTGATGAGTCGCACTGACTGAAAGCAATGCGCGAGTAATATCGGTTCTCACTTTTAATGGCACAGCATCTGACGAGGCAAACGACCAATTAGGATATAGATGCGTACTCACTGCACATTCATAACCTTCTGGTGTGACATCATTGATGACTCTATAATCGGCAGCATTAATGTAGCCATCTCTAACCATCTGCTCTAAAGTACAGAATGGGGTAATGGCAATATCCGCGGTGCCATCACGGACTTGGTAAATTAACGGCTCTAATGGAAAACCGAGAAAAGTCACTTTACCGAAAAAGTTATTTGTCGAATAAGCCTTGGAATTAATTAACCCTATTGCGGCTTGATAACCGCCTAATGCACTAGGGTCACTGGCCACCACGGAATGCCCAGACAAATCTTCAAGAGTCTTATATGGACTTTCACTGCGAACAATAATGGTCGCCCCAATCGCAAAAGTACTGCCATTATGCTGATTGCTTTTCATTGTGGCTAACCACGAAATAGGAAAATCACTACTCATATTAAAGTAATGCCCAGGATTGGTGACGACAAATTGCACCTGACCATTAAGTAACTGATCATTCATATGATTAAAATCTAAGGGCACCACTTCAAAACTGGCGTTTTTTACTCTTTTGGTTAAATAGGTCATTAATGGCTGCCAGCGTTGTATGCTTTTAGCCACACCATAGTTGGCTAATACCGCAACACGGTAATGGACCTGAACAGGATCTTCATTTGCAGCTTGCTGTTGAGCGACTGGCGCAATTTTGGCAGACAGTGCAAACGTTGCTGTTGAATGAACCAACAGAAAAACCAATATAAACCATAATAACAGTCCAAAACGCATCAGTAAGCTTCACCTAAATCAATGTCAATACAGCACAATAAAGGCTAGTTTAATGCAGTTATAGAAACAAAAAAGTTGCGTGTCGCACAAAAAACTCATCTACAATTTGCTCAATCTATAACAAGGATTACACTGTATTTATAATCAATTAACTTATGCTTAAATAACTTATAGCCAAATGCCGAATTTAAACAATATTTTTATGGTTGATGATGACCTCGCGATCCTTGATTCAATGCAATTTATGCTTTTGCAATACGGTTTCAACTTACAAATATACCCATCAGCTAATCAATTCCTTGCCAATAGTGATATATCTCAGCCAGGCTGTCTTATTGTTGACAGTAAAATGCCGGAAATCACCGGCCAAGAATTGCAACAAACACTCGTCAAAGGTAAAAGTCCGTTAGGGATTATTTTTCTGACCGGCCATGGTGATCTGCCGATGGCGGTTCAGGCATTTAGACAA
Organism: Shewanella sp. T24-MNA-CIBAN-0130; assembly: GCF_040310185.1. Taxonomy (NCBI): domain Bacteria; kingdom Pseudomonadati; phylum Pseudomonadota; class Gammaproteobacteria; order Alteromonadales; family Shewanellaceae; genus Shewanella; species Shewanella sp. T24-MNA-CIBAN-0130. The sequence continues at coordinate 51,447 of NZ_JBEOPP010000018.1, forward strand.
GGTGCCTGTGATTTTTTTCAAAAACCGGTAAAAGGAATAGAGCTTGTTAGTGCAATAGAGAAAGCATTAGCTACTAGCAAATACACATTTGAAGCAATGCAATTAAGGCAACGTTACAGCACCCTAACCGAAAGAGAAAATCAGGTGCTACATCTATTAATTGATGGAAAAACCAATAAGAAAATGGCAGATATTCTGTTTGTATCGTTGCGAACCATAGAGGTTCACCGTTCAAAAATAATTAAAAAGCTCCAGGTACGTAATGCAGCTGAGTTAGCCAAATTCAGTCCCTTACTTGTTGACTAGCAAATTTCATTGATTATTTAGTGGTTACTTAACTGGATATTTAAGCTGCACTACTAAAGGTTATTTGTTCTACGTGAATAATCGATAACGCAACACAAGCAAACCAACAGCGCTATTAAATCAAGTTTTTGGATAATATGAGATAACGTTACAAACGTCCTTGTATAACCCTGTCGACTTAATTAAATTATATTCAATAGCATCAGCAATACTTTCTCTCTTTCGCTGATGCTATCTTTAATTCATAAAATGCGATGTTAAGTTACACCAGATGATGTTCTGAGTCGTTTGCACGCTGCCCTAACCTTGTTCTGGCTCTCTTTAGTGAAGATATTCGCGCATACGCCTTGTTTGTTCATGCCTCAATTCACCACTAATAGCATTTGTAGCAATACTCTTCGACCCACAGCGACAATTAACACAGTCAGTTTTGTCGCTTATGTCATATTTGACACAATAAAATGACAATTTATGATTTCCTTAATAAAACTATGACGTTAAAATTAAATATAAAAACATTAAACTGTTTATAATCATAAGCTTAATAAGTATTGTTATTTTTATTTTAATCTGACTGATGTTGGCCCAGCTATTGCTATTACTAAGTATGTTCGCAATCTACTTTATAGATTAGATTTGGATTAACTTAACCACTTTTTTGGAGTAATAACATGACTGATTCTATTGTTTCTTTTCCACAATTAAACCGACCCGCTCCGGCATTTAATACCAAGACCACACATGGCATGCGTTCACTCACTGACTATAAAGGCAAGTGGCTAGTATTGTTCTCTCATCCGGCTGATTTTACGCCTGTTTGTACTACAGAGTTTATCGGTTTTGCCCAACGTGCAGAAGAATTTGCCCAGCTTAATACCGAATTATTAGGTTTATCCATCGACAGTATTCATTCACACATCGCTTGGGTACGGAATATTGAAGAAAACTTCGGTGTTGAAATTACCTTCCCTATTATTTCCGACTTATCAATGGAAGTGGCTAAAGCCTACGGCATGATCCAACCCGGTGCGAGTGATACCGCGGCCGTCCGCGCGACCTTCATTATTGATCCTGAGGGTATTTTACGTGCCATGGTGTATTACCCAATGAGTAATGGCCGCTCTATCGATGAATTTGTTCGATTAGTCAAAGCATTGCAAACCAGTGACGCCAATGGCGTTGCCACCCCAGAAAACTGGCAGCCTGGTGATGACGTGATAGTCCCCCCACCAGCCACCACAGCAGAAGCCAAGGCCCGTTTAAGCCAAGGGTTTAAATACACAGATTGGTACTTTAGTAAAAAGTCGCTTTAAGCCTTTACCAGCACAGGGGCGCGAGTCCTTGTGCATCATTTATATAGGAGGTTTGTGATGAATTCGACGTTTAGTGTGCATGAGTTTTTAGATGAAGACAGTGAAACATTTACTTATGTCGTAGCCGATAATGCGACCTCATATGCAGTGATTATTGACCCTGTTTTAGATTTTGATTATAAATCGGGCCGCACTGATACCCGCAGTGTGCAACGTGTTTTACATTGGATTAACCGCCAGAAATTGACGGTTAAATGGATATTGGAAACCCACGCCCATGCAGACCATTTATCTGCCGCCAGTTTTCTGCGTGACAAAATAGCGGGCCAAATTGGTATTGGTGAACACATCACTCAAGTACAAGACACCTTTAAAACGATTTTTAATCTAGAGCCAGGTTTTTTGCCTAATGGCAACCAATTTGACCGGTTATTTAAACATAATGACCGCCTAAAAGTGGGTGATATGACGATTCGCATTATGCACACACCGGGCCATACACCAGCCGATCTAGCATATATCGTTAATGAGCAAGCGGCTTTTGTTGGCGACACTATTTTTATGCCTGATGTGGGTACCGCCAGATGCGATTTCCCTGGTGGTGATGCCAATACCTTATACGATTCAATTCAGACATTATTCAGCCTTCCTGAAACCACCGATATTTATGTGTGTCATGACTACCCGACCGAGGGCCGTGACCACCAATTTAAAACCCAAGTAAGCCTACAAAAAAAACACAATATCCATGTTAACGACAGCATGAAAAAAGCAGATTTTGTGGCACTTCGTCAACAACGAGACGCGACATTAACCATGCCAAGGCTGATATTGCCAGCGATTCAAGTCAACATTCGCGCAGGGCAACTACCAGCGGCTGAAGACAACGGCACTGTGTATTTAAAAATACCCATTAATATCCTTTAAGCCTAAGAGTAATCAAGATGATACAAGCAATCATTGGCGCATTATTAATTGGTTTCGTGTTAAGTGTTTTAGGCTCTGGAGGCTCAATTCTTACGGTTCCGGTGTTGCTATACCTTATTGGTATGCAAGCCGAGTTAGCCATTGCTTCATCATTATGCATCGTAGGAGCGATAAGTTTAATCAGTAGTATTGGTTTTATTAAGCAAAAAAAGGTCTCTTGGCCTCATGTATTTTTATTTGGTTTACCCGGCATGGCGGGTACTTATTTAGGTGCATGGACCAGCACCTTTGTCACCAGCGACATACAGCTAATGGTGTTTGTCATGCTAATGCTCATTGGCGCCGTCATGATGTGGCGTAATCAATCTAGCAGGTGTAAAGCGGGTGAACTAAATATCATTAAAATCCTCTCACAAGGTTTAGCTGTCGGTGTCGTGACCGGATTTGTTGGCGTTGGCGGTGGATTTTTAATTGTCCCAGCACTGGTTTTGCTCGGTGGTATTGAAATGTGGCTGGCAATAGGCACCAGCTTGGTGATTATTGCCATGAATTCACTGGTGGGCTTTGTTAAATATTACAGCTTGCTGTCAAACAAAGGACTTGAATTTGATTGGTCGGTTATCGCCATCATGATTGCCGGCGGGCTTGTCGGCAGTATTGCAGGTCAATGGATAAGCCAATATTTACCCAAAGCCATTTTACAAAAAATATTTGCCGTCTTTTTAGTCATGATGGCGCTATTTATGTTATCAAAATCTATCATTTAATATCACGAGGTACACATGAAAACAGCTCAAGAATACATAAGTGAAATCAAAGCGAATATTAGGGAAGTGAGTACTCATGAATTACATACCGCGATGAGTAAACCAGATGTGGTGATCATTGATGTTCGTGAGCATGAAGAGTTTCTGACAGGTCACATAGAAGGTGCAATAAATTTTCCTCGTGGCGTATTAGAGATGAAAATTCATGAACATCCTTTGGTGAGTCATCACTGTGAATGGGTATTAGCATTAACTGAGTTAGCTCAAAAAGACATATACCTTATTTGCCGTACGGGTGGTCGTTCAGCACTTGCCGCAGCATCATTACAGAATATGGGCTTTACCAAACCATTGTCTGTCGCTGGTGGCATGATGCAATGGCAACAAGATGAATTTCCGTTAGTGCCTCATAAGGTATAAATGCATCCAACATAAACCAGCATGTTGTGGTTTATTGCTCATTAATCATGACTGATTGCTGATTTCTAATGGCTAATCGATTTATGACAACTGGTTAAGCGGTATTTTAAGGTAAGCGTTACCCTTACGGTCTGCTGGTGGCATGTTACCTGCTCGAATATTAATTTGGATTGCCGCTAACAATAGATGCGGTATATCAGAATCAATGTGGCGTTGTTGATGTCGCTGAACAAACTCAGCGAGGGTCACTTTACCGCCGACAACGCAGTTATACCTTTTCTGCGCAATCACTGATGTTTCAAATATATTATCTTGGCGTTTGTATCCAAGGGGATCATGCCCTATAAACACCCGAGTACAATTAGGTAACGCTAATATATTGTTAATTGAATGATACAAGGTGGTCGTGCTGCTATTGGGGAAATCAGTATTCACAGTACCCCATTCTGGCGTAGATAATGTGTCACCGACAAATATCACATCTTCAATGAGATAGCTCACACAAGCAGGTGTATGTCCGGGTGTATGCATAATGTGAATAGTTAAATGACCCAATTTAATGAGTTCTTTATCGGTAAACAGTTGATCAAACTGCTCGCCATTGCACTGAAAGCTCTCATCGAGATTTAGCAATCTTTTAACGGTGTGCTGGACTTGAGTAATGTGCTCACCAATCCCCGTTGTTCCCCCGCGTTTGGTCTTGATATAACACGCCGCAGACATATGATCGCAATGTGCATGAGTTTCTAAAATCCATTCAATTTCAAATCCATGCTTATCGATATGATCAATGATGTTATCGGCAAAACATGTACTTATAGTACCAGAGGCCATATCGAAGTCTAAAACGGGATCAATAATCGCACTTTGACGAGTAGCAAGATCGGTCACCACATAGGTAATAGCATGACTAGTATGATGATAAAAAGGATCAATACGGATTTTACTCATAACAATTAACTCCCAACAAAATACCCAATGCATTTGTTAGATAAAGTCTCAGATCAATATTAGCAATAATGGTTAACATCATTTTGTAAATGACTGATAAGGAATCGTAAAGGCAGGATAATGTTAACGTAAACCACCACCATAAACAGCCCATGGGTCGCTGTGCTGTTTGCTTTAGCACCTAGCAGCGAAGCGTCCTAGGCTCTTGCTATAAGCCGCGCAGCGTCCTCGCTTCTAGGTCTTTCGCTTATATTACTTCAGCTTTGATTACGGCTTTGTTGTTGCTGTAACCGATGCGGCTTGATTATTGATAACCTTTTGTAATGAAAACGCACCGCGAATATCACCGAGGGCAAAGTTAACTGCTTTATCATTAGGATAGGTTTTGTTAATCAAAGTACTCAGCTCAGGATTAATATTACTACCATGACAACCTAAGCATAATTGTTGCGCTGGTATCGCCTTCATATAACGAAACTGTGTTTTGCCATCTTTGACGATAAACTCACTCGCCACAATGGGTTTATCAGCAGCTTGCTGTCCTGAAGCATTAACACGTTCAAATTGCTGTAATTGTGTTAACTCCCAAGCATCGGGCGTATTGGCTGGATTACGCACTCGCAAACTGGTCCGGGTAAGTGTCCAGCCCTCTTTTGAGTTTTCTGCTGCAATTGCAGGTGCTACCGCTTGGCACACCGACACTGCGTTGGTTAATCCACCTTGCTTAATGGCTGTCTTTAAATGACCTTTCAGTGCTTGGCTAAATTCGGCAATTCGTTGATTGGCCTGTTGTTCAAGCACTTGCTGCTCGGTTAATGATTCAGCTTGTCCTACCGTCGAGACGCTCATAAGCATGATTAAGCCGGCCATTTGGCTAGCCTTAATCAATGATTGTGTGTGTTTGTGTGTTAAGCGCATTATTGTTATTCCTCTATTTAAAATCGTTTAATCTCAATGAGTTTTAGGGTTATAAAAAACCTATGACCGAGTCCAATCACAAAACATATAGCAAGATCAATACAAAGCTTGTGCCATATTACACCGACAAATTTAAAATATATAAAATCAGCCACTTAAAATTCATTGATATTTGCGAGAGGCACATGCTAGGTTATGAACTGACAAATATGGCATTGTAGTGACAAATATTGCGCTAATAATGTCACTTTAGAGATTAACTGATTAATGTGTACAGTAAGCGAGAGTGATAAATGAGTAACACCACTGTTGTGCAATCAATGATAAACGCGATTGATAAACCGGCAATATTTATTACGCCAGATTATGTTATACATGCGGTTAATCAAGCCTATTTAGAAACGTATGATACACAAGTCATATTAGGCCAAAGTAAATGCCATCAGATATCTCATCACAGTAATGAGCCTTGTGATAAACACGGTGAAGAGTGTCCTTTGCAACAATGCCAGAGTACCGCAAGGGCTGCCAATGCCGTGCATATTCATAGCACTGCACACGGTAAGTCATATTGCGATATTTTAATGAAACCCATTAAAGATAACAGTGGCAAGGTATTGGGATATCTGGAGGTTTTAGATGCCATTGATTATGCATCAACAGAGTCTAAAAAAGGCACCATGGTCGGTCAATCTGCGCCGTTTAAGCAAATGCTCAACAGAATTAACCGAGCATCTCAATCCAGTATTGCGGTGCTATTGCAAGGTGAAACCGGTGCAGGTAAAGAACTCGTCGCTAAAGCGGTGCATCAAGCCAGTAGCCGCAATGATAAACCTTTTGTGGTTATTGAATGTACCGGCCTGAGTGAAAACCTGTTCGAAAGTGAGTTATTTGGTTACGAGAAAGGAGCCTTTACCGGGGCAACCACCAGTAAAAAAGGTCTGATTGAGATAGCCCACGGCGGCACGGTATTCTTTGATGAGATTGGCGATGTACCGATGAACATGCAAGTTAAACTGCTGAGGTTGCTAGAAACCCAATGTTATCGCGCCGTGGGTGGATTAAAACAAAAACGTTCCGACTTTCGATTAGTCAGCGCCAGCCATAAGAATTTACTCGATTTGGTTGAAAAAGGTGAATTTAGACGCGATCTGTATTACCGCATTGCCGGATTTCCCATTTACTTACCCTCGTTGCGTGAGCGCCTTGATGATATTCCAGGACTCGTAAATCATTTTATAAAGTACTCTGAATACAAACATAAAAGGTTTTCGGCTAACGCATTAAATCTGCTCAGTCATTATGCATATCCAGGTAATATTCGCGAACTGAAAAATATTATTGAACAATCGGCACTGATTGCCAACGAAGATATTATCCACAGCAGTGATTTACCTGAAAGCGTTCAACCTAACCACACATCGACAGATAACAAAAATACACTAAAAACGGCAACGGAACTCATGTCACTCGATGACGTGGAGTACGCATATCTTTCTCAGGTCTGTCAGCAATTTCAAGGATCTCCAGCAGAATTAGCCATTAAGCTTAATATTAGTGTGCGGACCTTATATCGTAAATTACAGCGCTATGAGCTAAAGCTAACAGCGCTGTAATGACGTAATATCAACCATAGTTACCATTAATGTTGATGTATTAGTGAATGCTTTTTATTGCAACACGTTTTCATTGTTGCGGTTGCTGTGCCCATTTCTGATCCGCAGCAACGTTTCTTTGTCGCCATTTCTGATCCACTGCAATGACCATCGTGACTGCCCGCTTCTCCGTCAGCATGATTATGATCACAACAACCACCATTCGCTTGTTTAGCAATATGCTTAGATGAAGGGCGTCCCTGACTTGCCTCGGTATACTCCTCACAGTCAGCTAAATTAGCACCGGCAAGATCGTCTATTGCTGTACGACCATTTTTAGCATGAAAAACACTCAGTTGCCGACTTAATAATTTAGCTAATAGTTGTTGGCCAATGTTACGTACGATCACGCGATTAGCGCCATGTGCCAGTATCAAACTGACTAATTGTTGTTTACCCTCACATCCATCTGTTAGTGCAGGATTGGCAAAACGCCCTTTCACTTGACCTTGATCGTCAATAAAGAGCACCTCATCAGCTTTGCTAAAATGGCTGGAAATATGTTCGTCTTTCATTGGTATGGCGGTAATCATCATTTCTCCTCATGTGCATTTTGCATTAACAACGCTTTACCATTAGTTAAGTCGTCCATTAATTTAAAACACACAGATTTAAGTAACTTCAACTCGGGTTAAGAGGTGGGATAAATAGGCTTAACATAGCTTTTGGCTGCCCCATTAATAGTTAACTGAATTTTAGCGCTTGGTATAACCAAACTACAGTTAATAGCATATGCTATATATACGCTTATTTATGGCATATGCCAGCTTTAATTTAGGGTTTGTGATCTGTTGCACTATTTATATCGACATCAATTATCTAAACATCTGACTGACAATCATTAGTGCCCTTGACCTTATTGCGATAAAAATAGCGGGGCGATTATTCGCTCTGTAGTGGCATTAATCATGAAAAACGAATAAAAAAACCAATAAAACCCCTTAGCATTTTATCTTTGGCAAGCATTTCCATTGGGTCGAATATTGAGGTGTTAGTAAATCACGGCGCATGGCCCACTTTTGCTCTATCCCTTGTGCGGCCAGAAACACAGTGTCGCGACCGTAGCGTTGGTTGATGCCATCTAGCGTGTGCATTAGCGCATGGGTGACCTTAGCGGTATTAAATAAATCAAATTGAAAATGCTTCTCGCTGGCTAAATCAACTAGGCCCACGCCTATTTTGTAATAGCGTACTCCTTGACGAAATAGCCTTGGAGCAGCGTGGGTCATAGCTTTGGTGAGCTCAACGCTGCAATGGGTTGGGCATGGAAAATGTACGATGACTTTATAACTTACTGGCTGTTCGTCATGGGGGGAATTACTCGCAAACAGCAACATGGTTTTACAATGGGAGTCTTGCTGACGCGCTTTGAGCGCCGCAATACCAACATGCTTACTTAACGCTTGTAATAATGACTCATAATCGGTGATGCGCTCGCCCACACTGCGGGTGGAGAAAATTTGCTTTTTATCAGCCCTCGCCTCATCCCATTGTTTACACACTTGGCCGTTAAGCTCGCGCACCGTACGCTCTATTTCAATACTAAACTGCTTTCTCGCAAGACTGGGCGGCATAGAGGCGAGATCAAATGCGCTGCGAATATTGATTAACGCAAGCTTGTTACTCATCTTCCTGCCAATTCCCCATACTTCTGCAACCGCCAACTGTTTTAAAATGTCGGTACGTTGCTGCATAGTCTCGATAACGCACACACCTTGGTATCCCTGGATTTTTTTAGCGGCGTGATTAGCAATTTTAGCCAAGGTCAAGGTTTCGGCTATGCCAACACAAACAGGTAGGCGCGCTTCTTTCCAAACCGCGCGGCGGATTAACTGACCTTGGGTATGCAGGCATTTGATCGCGGGATAACAATGCTTAAAAGACAGAAAGCTTTCATCAATCGAATACACATGCTGCTCTGGGGCAAAACGGCCTATTATTGCCATCATCTTTGCCGATAAATCGGCATACAATTCATAATTAGATGAGCAAACGATGACATTGCGCTGGGCGCATAAGGCTTTAACTTGAAAATAAGGTAAAAACTTTTGAATGCCAGCCTCTTTTGCATGTCGATTAGCGGCCACAATACAGCCATCATTATTGCTGAGCACAATCATCGGTCTACCACGCCAATCAGGACGAAACACCTGTTCAGCACTGCAATAAAAAGCATTGGCATCGACTAAGGCAAACATTTTACCTACTCTTATTTGCTTACAAGCAGTGGGCTTTGACGATGACAACGAATTGAGCGGGTCACCACGCCTTCAATACTAAAATCATCATAGTCGCAGATGGTCACTGGTAAATATTGCTCATTCGATGACACTAGCATTCGCCGTGGCATGTCGAGAATTTTACACACAAATTCACCATTAAAATTAGCCACAATCACATCGCCGCTTTTCGCGGTTTCATGGCGATCGACAATCAATAAATCGCCATCGAAGATCCCCACTCCTTGCATCGACTCGCCCTGGGCTAAGCCAAGAAAAGTCGAACTGGGATGCTGGATTAATATCTCATCAAGACTTAAGCCTAATTGAAGGTATTCGGCTGCAGGGCTTTCAAAGCCAGTAATACCGGCACTCGCTGCAATAGGAATAATGCGCATATGACAACCTCGCACACTTATAACGTGTACTGTATAAAAACACAGTACATCTTACCGCTAAATTTAGTTGGTGCAAGTTTATTTATTTTTTCTTGCGCCATGCCCTGTGCTTTTCAAGCATTGGAGTGGTTTTTATTGAACTTTAGACGCCGCTACACGGCAACCTTATCTGTTGTTTATGAAAGAATATGTTCAAGGTCAAAATATAATCAGAGTGATTGGTCTACACTGATCATCAGTACAAGAATTAACCTAGTTCGTGTATAGCGTAACCAATAGCATTATTTTTCCCTTTGCTCGGGGTCTAGTATGACACTCGCTACATTCCACATTGATATGCAAGATGATAACTGTTCACTGCATCTTACGGGTGATTGGCAATTGGGCCAAGCGCCACTGGGCGCGGATATTTGCGCTACGCTACCCTCTGTTTGTCATTCCGTCACATTAATCACCACAGAGTTGTCGCACTGGGACTCAAGTCTCGCCATTGCCTTATTACAATTGTCACGTTGGTGTGAACAACAACAAATCGCCTTAAATGTAAAAGACACCCCACAAGGATTACAGCAATTACTACAACTTGCTACCGACGTTCCTGTTTATCAAGCAACCAATGATGCTGCCATTGGCGGATTATTAGCAGCCTTACGTAGCTGGCTTATTGTGCAAGGTTTACAAGTACACGACGGATTAGTGTTTGTTGGCGAGAGTTCACTGGCATTGGGTCGTTGGTTCAGAGGCAAAGCCAGTACTCGTCGCAGTGATATCGTGTTTTTTATAGAACAAGCGGGACCTAAAGGACTGGCTATTGTCACCTTAATTAGCCTGCTTGTGGGAATGATATTGGCCTATTTAGGCTCGGTACAGCTGCGGCAATTAGGGGCTCAGGTGTATGTTGCAAATTTAGTGGCTATCGGGATGGTGCGTGAAATGGGCGCGCTCATGACAGGCGTTATCATGGCTGGCAGAACAGGGGCTGCTTATGCTGCGCAATTAGGCACAATGCAGGTCAATGAAGAAATTGATGCTCTGCGCGTAATGGGCATTTCGACCATGGAATTCCTGGTTTTACCTCGATTATTGGCATTGATTTTTATTATGCCACTGATGTGTATTTATTCAGATGTGATCGGCATGATCGGCGGTGCGATTGTTGCCAATGGCATGGGCGTAAGTTACACCCAATATATTTTGCAAACCCAGATTGCGATCGATTGGGTAGACATTTCCACCGGTTTGATAAAAAGCCTCATTTTTGGCTTTCTGATTGCTATAGCGGGTTGTCAGGCAGGCCTTCTTTGCGGTCGAGATTCTAATGCCGTTGGTTTAGCCACCACCAACGCTGTGGTTAAGGCGATTGTCTTTCTTGTGGTCTCTGACGCCGCGCTTAATATTTTGTTCGATAAATTAGGGATCTAATGATGCTTGATGATGCCTTTATCAGTGTTCGCAATCTTTGTGTCGGTTATGGCACTACCGAAGTGCAACGACAGTTAACCTTCGACATTCACAAGAATGATATCTTTTTTGTCATTGGCGGAAGTGGTTGCGGCAAAACGACCTTGCTTAAATCAATGGTAGGACTGTTAACTCCGCTCAAGGGCGAAGTACGCTATCAAGGTAAAAACTTTTATGACGCAGATGAACCGGCGCAAGTGGCTATGCTTAAAGACTGGGGCATTACCTTTCAAACTGGGGCGTTGTTTTCCAGTATGTCACTTGCTGAGAATGTGGCTTTACCGCTGCAACTGTATACCGACCTTTCGGAGCGGCAAATCGCTGAAGCCGTGGCCTATAAACTTGCATTAGTTGGCTTAGCCGGGTTCGAGAAATTTTATCCTGCCGAGTTAAGTGGCGGCATGCACAAACGCGCAGGGTTGGCGCGCGCGATTGCACTGGATCCACAATTGTTGTTTTTTGATGAACCCTCTGCAGGATTAGACCCCATTAGTTGTATGCGCTTAGATCATTTAATAGTGCAAATCTGCCAAGCACTCGATTCGACCGTGATTATCGTGTCGCACGAGCTGCCCAGTATATTGTCAATCGGCACCCGCTGTGTGTATCTGGATAATCAAACCAATACCATGCTCGACTGTGGCGATCCGAGAGAATTAAAACTTAACAGCAGCCAACCTCGGGTGCGACAATTTCTCAATCGTGCTGACAAAGTGGAGGCATCATGAGTAAAAGCCAGCGACTTCCTCTTGCGATTGGTGCCTTTATTCTGGGCGCTATTATCTTAGTGTTTATTGCACTGTTATTCTTTTCTGGAGGACGGATATTTGCCGAAAAAGCCCCCGTAGTGATGTTTTTCAACAACTCAATCCAAGGGCTTCAGGTGGGCGCCCCCGTGAAGTTAAAAGGGGTTGTGATCGGTGAAATAAGCGATATCAGTATCGATTTCCCCAATAACAATAGCCAAGGTATTACCGCCGCTGTTCATGCTAATTTGTTGTTGAAACGCATCAATCTAAAGGGTATTCAAGTGGGCGAAGAGTTTTTCTTCCACGCCATCGATAACGGTTTACGTGCCCAGTTGAATTATCAGAGTTTATTAACTGGGCTGCTCTATGTTGAGTTAGATTTTTATCCCAGTACTGTGCCTCAGTTTCATGGTGGAAACAACGCCATATTAGAGCTGCCAACCATAGAAACTGATTTCGAATCCTTGTCAAAAGATTTGCAATCTTTGAACCTTAAAAGCTTAGTCAATAATGTTGATAATTTGGCCCAACAACTCAGCGACATAGCTGCCAGCGGACAAATACAACAGGCACTGGAAAGCTTTGACAGTGCGGCTAACGCAGTCAAAAACACCGCTGTTCACATCGATACGACTCAGGCTACGTTAGGACAACATAGTGCTGAAGTTCTGGTCAAACTGGATAATCTACTTGTCCAATTGAACCAAGATGAACCTAAGGTTATTCAATCACTTGATCACAGTTTGACGGCATTACGCGAGACATTATTAAGCATTAATCAGCTCACATCCCAAGCGGGTAATTCACTTGCTCAAGATTCGCCGCTATTAATCAAGTTAGATAACACGCTAGAAGAAATTCACCGCGCCGCGCGATCACTACGCAGTTTGAGCGAAACCTTAGATGAACAGCCTGAGGCCATCATCCGCGGCAAAAAAACCATACCTTTAGGAGAATAACGTCATGAAATTTGGGTCGTGGTCAATTCATTGGGGAGCCTGCCTACTTGCGCTTAGTCTGCTTTTTGGCTGCCAAAGCTCACCCACGAAACAGTATTTTGTGCTCACGGCTATCCCCAGCCAAATTGAAGCGGGCAGTACACGCTTAGATCGTGATATTGGTATTGGGCCAGTCGAGATTGCTGAGTATCTTAACTTCACTCAGGTGGTGTACCAGCGGGAAGATGGCAGTTTGCAAAGATTCACCAATAGCTATTGGGCTGAACCACTAGACCAAGGCATTAGTCGGGTCATTCGTCTTAACCTTAGCCAAGGCGATCGCAGTCGTAACTTGATATTGTTTCCTTGGCGAGCAGATAACCGTCCTCAATACAGCATAAAAATTAAAATCATCAGTCTCAATCGTGATGGCGTCAACGCCAGAATGAATGCTAATTGGGAACTAATAGATATCCCATCAAACCGTCATATAGAACGACAACATTTTGCGGCGACGACTGAGGCAGGCTCAACAGCCGCTGAATTGGTTAACGCGTACAGCTATTTATTAGCTCAATTGGCTCAGGAAATTGATAAATCGCTGCAACGACTGCCTAATTAAGCGACCGCATGACGATCTGGTTAACTAAGTTCTGATTAAAAAGTAATAGGCTGTGACAACGTCACTCATTGCATGGTATGTAGCCGCTGGATCACCTATGCAACGAAACAAAAGATAACCTGAGGTTAGTTAGCGTTAGCGAGGCACCGATAATATTGTCAGCGCTTATACCTTATCCATCAGCGTCATCATGCTGGCTATTGAAGCGTGAAAACCATGTTCATATTGCAGTCACTAAAATTTGCTAACAATTCAAATATTGACATTTTTTGTCAATCTTTCAAGATAACCTGGCAAATAATTCTGTCAACACATTGGCTAAGGAAAACGATAACAATGAATAGATCCTTAATTGCGATTGGATTAACAACGGCACTATTAACGGGTTGTGGCGTATCTGATACAAATAACACTAAACTTGCAACCGTGACCTCACCTGCACCAGCTCAAGCAGAGTTAGGTACTTTTGGGGTAGACTTAGCCGCGCGTAATGAAGCGGTTAAACCTGGCGATGACTTTTTTATGTATTCAAGTGGCACTTGGTACGACAACTTTGTCATGCCAGCCGACAAAACCCGTTATGGCGCCTTTAATGCGTTGGCTGAGCGCAGTGAACATCAAGTCAAAGCGATTGTTGACGATATTGCCAGTCGCAGTGACTTAACTGCAGAAGAGCAATTAATTGCTGATTTTTATCATGCCTATATGGATACCGAGACCATCAATAAGTTAGGTATCACGCCCATTAAAGGTACCTTAGATCAAATTGCCGCGATAAACTCAACTCAAGACTTAACTAAAGTCTTCGGCGAGGCTTGGCTTACCGGTGCATCATCACCGATTGACGGAGGCATGTGGTTTAACCGTTTAGATCCTAATCAATATGAAATGACTCTCGGTGCCGGAGGTTTAGGTTTACCTGACCGTTCATACTACTTAGAAGAGAGTGAGCGCTTTGTGAATATCCGCAAAGCTTATGTGGATCATATCGCTAAAATGCTGGCTTTTGCTGGCATAAATGACGGCGAAAAACGTGCCCAGGCCATTCTTGTGCTCGAAACTAAAATAGCACAAGCCCAATGGCCTAGAGAAAAGCGCCGTGATCGCGACTTAACCTTAAACCAAGTTAAACGCGAAGATCTTGCTCAGCAATACCCAGGATTTGACTGGGATTTATACTTTGCGCAAACGGGTTACCAAGTACCACAACTCAATATCTCTGAGCCTGAGCCAGTTAAGGCTATGATTGGCTTGATAAACCAACAGCCATTAAGCGTATGGCAAGACTATCTGACCTTCCACACCGTCACTAATAACGCAGGGTTACTGTCAGAAGACATTTTCAATACTAACTTTGCTTTTTATGGCAAAGAATTAACTGGCCAAGAGCAACCTCGTCCTCGCTGGAAACGCGCGGTAGAAGAAATGTCAGGCACCCAATCATTAGGCTTTGCGATTGGTAAAGTGTTTGTATCGCGTTATTTCCCTGAGTCGTCTAAAAAGCAAATGGCCGAATTAGTCGAAAACTTACGCACTGCATTGGGTCAGCGTATTGATGGTTTAGAGTGGATGGGCGATGATACGAAAGTTAATGCTCATGCTAAGCTAGCAGCATTTAACCCTAAAATTGGTTATCCAGATGTATGGCAACAATTTGATGGCTTAACCCTAACTAAAAATGATTTAGTGGGTGACATTAAAAATTTACGCCAATACTTCCAAGCCGACAGCGTAGCGAAAGAACTGCAAAAAACCGACCGTAATCGTTGGGGTATGACCCCGCAAACGGTGAATGCATATTACAACAGCTCATTTAATGAGATTGTGTTTCCTGCGGCTATTTTACAACCACCCTTTTTTGATCCCAACGCAGATGCCGCGGTTAACTATGGCAGTATTGGTGCAGTAATTGGTCACGAAATGGGTCATGGTTTTGATGATCAAGGCTCTAAGTCAGATGCGAATGGCATTCAACGTAACTGGTGGACCGATGAAGACCGTGCCGCCTTTGATGCCAAAGCCGATAAGCTTGCTGAGCAATACAGCAAATATGAGCCGATCCCAGAAAACTTTGTCAACGGACGTAACAGCCTAGGTGAAAACATCGGCGACGTGGGCGGCATCGCAATGGCTTACCATGCTTACAAGTTAAGCTTAAACGGTAAAAAAGCCCCAGTCATTGATGGCGTTACTGGCGATCAACGCTTCTTTTTAGCCTGGGCTCAAGTGTGGAAAGAAAAGCGCACCGAGCAAAGCATGTTAACTCAGTTACGTGCAGGCACCCATGCCCCCGGTCGTTACCGCGCCCTTGCCCCACGTAACCACGATGCGTGGTACAAAGCTTTTGATGTTAAACCAGATGACAAGTTGTACTTGCCTGAAGATCAACGGGTACGTATTTGGTAGTTTGAGTACGTAAATAACTGCAATAACGTGCCTCGGTTGCAACAAGCATCCGTCACAATACAAAAAGGCCAGTCAGTTACTGACTGGTCTTTTATTATCACACTCTGCGCTAATACTTAAACAAATATCAGCAACCTTGTGACTCATGACAGAGGCCAATAAAGGCCTGGATAAACAGTCAGCTTGATTAATCAGTTGCTGGTAATATCGTTTGCACACTTTACAAGTCGGTGAATAATTTTCTCTTGATAAGCTTTAACCGTAGAGAAGCTTTGTATTTTCATAAATAAGTCCGAGGCAGTTTCCTTGGATACACCCGTTAAATTAACCCCCTTATACAGTGCTGGTACCGTGTTTTGTTTCATGGCATTATCTGCAAATATTAAATTTAATTTGACTACACGGGCCAACTCTTCTTGATAGAGAAAAAATTGCCTTAAATGTGTATTCTCTATTTTGGCAGTTTTGGATCTGTCTATTGTTAAAATCTCGTCAATGAGTCGGTTTAATCTACTACGAAATTTAATCGCTTCATCCATAACCTCAAGCCATTTTATTTCAGTACTTGATAACAAAGCCAAGAAATACAATGTGCGTGCTTTGTTATAATTAATGAACCCTGGCCACATAACATCTTCACTAGAAATATGAAGTGCTCTATCAAACTGGTCACATGCAGATTTTAAATACATGGTCACATCTTCTATAATTGATGGAGATATAGAGCCAATACCTTTCTGTACCAAACTAAGACCGTTAAGTGAGAGAATATCTATATCTCCCATATTTAGGGACTCTCTAAGCAAGTGCATGCCCTTTTTGTTGTAATACAAACCAAGGTAATTGTGATATATCGTTTTTGTGACAGGATTTCGAAGTATAGGTCCACGAACATGGAGAAGATCTGCATGGATATTAAAATTACCATCAGCAACAAAATTCTGATATGAAACGACAGCTTTAAATAACTTTATTGTTTCAGTTATTTGAATTGAATTTCCTTTGCTTACCGAATGTAGTATGTCACGTTGCCTATCTACCTCTATTAATATCTTGTCCATACGTTTTTTATAGAGCTTTTTATCCGTATCAGAAGCATTAAAAACAGCCGGAAATAAAACTATAAGATCAATCATATACTGCAACGTATCCGCAAAAAGCACGGCAGTACCGGACTCTTTTTTTAACTTATATTCAACTGAATCAAAGAGTTCTTTGTCGAGTGTTTTTTCGTCTTTAGACTTGAATTGATTGATTAACTCAGGAAGTGAAGTTACATAATTCTCATTATCAAGAATATTACCTTCCATTTTACTTATATTGTTCACACTGTCGATTGATGTATATGTCCTGACAGCTATAAACAGAGCTAATAGTGCAATGCAGAACCCAACGGTCGATATTGTAAAACTAAGTAAATCTTTGCCTTCTTTTAGATAATATACCCAAACTGCAATACAAGCAGAAAACATTACTAGTATAAAAATGGTGAAATATATTATTTTTGATGTGCGCATTTATCTTCCTAATATTGTTAAATTTGTACGTCTACATTGAACTAATGCCCAACACAGCGGAACGCGATAGCGCGTAAATCCACGAAGCCTTTGCATATAAAATGTCGTTCATCACACACTCTCATTGAGAGTAGGTTGTACCCATTAATAGCATTCTGACTTTTCATTGAACCATGATCAGGTACCATCTTGTAGTCACTAAATCATTTTAATAATCTCAACGTCGTTAACGTCTTGTATCCAAAGTCAACGAAAACAGGCCTCAAGATAAGAGTTGAACTTATCCATTTTTAAGCAAGGCATGTAACGCATTTATGGACAGAAGTGCGTTTGAGGTATTGATTAACTCAGCTTACTTGGTATTGGTTTAACTTGATTTATAACGTAGCTTCATTTGAACTTATTGCCTGCAGCATGTGAGCTACAGGACGTAGTAAATGTCGCGATCACAGGGATGTGAAAGAGTGATCTTAGTGCAGATGATTAAGCGAGACGCCAGCTCTTGATTTTAAAATTAGCATCCCTGTGGGCTTAACCAAAACATCCCTATTTTAGATTCTCGCTGACTCATCTACACCTGTAATTTAACTCTCTTCGATTTAGCTGCATAGTTGTCTATAGATGAAAGCTAAATAGGAAAAGTATGTCAACAAGATATGCGATAACGCCCTATTAGCTAGACATTTAACCCATCTTAAAATCTAATCGAACCGTCATATTTTGTTGAACTACTGCCTTTCCATTTTCTACCTTGGGTGCATACTTCCAATTTGAAAGCGCGCTAATTGCAGCTTTATCAAAAGTTTGTTCTGGAACAGATTTTAAAACTTTTATATTTATTGGATCACCCTTTTCACTTATATCGAAGCTCATTTGAACATAACCTTCTATTTTATTTCGAGCGGCATGAATTGGGTAAGTTGGATTTGCAGTTTCTTTCAGCGCCGCATTAGATCTATCGGGCAAAGGTGTTGAAGAGCACGCGGTAATAAAAACTAATGATATAAGCGCTAAAGTAGAATATTTCATTAAAATCCTTTTTGTGTCGTTAACGCCGCATTAAGCGGACTAGACTTGTTGGTTGTAATGCGTAGCGAAGCAGAACCTAACCAACTGTTTTAGTTCCGTTTAAACTTTTTGTGTACGCCCAGCATGGGCATGGACTAATGAGGTGATAGTCCTCTGTAGGAAGGTCACCGTTCAATAACATGCTGTTATTAAACGTTAACTACTAGCGAATGGCAAGGGCTTATCATTGATGATTGGTCTGAAGGAAGCCGCTAGCCATATATTGTAAAGAGGACTAGATGATGAACAAGAATATCATATGAGGCGTAGGCTAGAGGTGAGTTGGCAGGGTCTGCCCCGCGAAGTAAGGGATATCATCAAACAGAAACGCAAATTTGCCGTTGATGTTGATCTGTCTAAGTTCTTTGACCGAGTTAATCATGATCTCTTGATGACTCAACTTAGGATCAAGGTGCAGGATAAGCGTCTTGCCGATGTCATTCGATCATTATTGATCGGTGCAGCGGCCCCATTTACTGACACCAGTCATCCATAAGGTTGCGCATTAATTAATAGTACTTTGACATGCAATGAAGCGAGCGAATCAATAAAAATCGCTATCAATAATCGGAAAGAAAAAATCAAACCACGATAATTAATAGATTTGAATTGGCTCAAAGCAGCGGTGAACTCAATGACAGTTGCCAACCTGAAGCGTTGGCACGACTAATTATGACATTATTTAAAGGGATGTCGTTACAGGCTGCAGAGGGAGCAACTAAAGATGAGTTGCACCAAATGCTGAAATGGTCGTTGACGGGATCCTCTGTCAGCATGTGAATGAGGTTTAGCCGGATTTGCTCGGCTGCGCCTCATATCTATGCCAAATATGTTGGTTATCCTTAGGACGTCAGTAATAGCGCCTATGAATCTCGCAATTCTCGACGTAAGATCTTGCCAACATTTGATTTTGGCAATTCATCTCTAAATTCAATTATCCTTGGGTTTTTATAACCGGTAAGATATTTTCTACAATGTTTTTTTATTTCATCAACGGTCACATTACCTTTGCGTACAATAAATAATTTAACTATTTCTCCTGTGGCGTCATCAGGAATGCCAATGGCCGCAGCTTCGATGATGTGAGGGTGAAGTGTTGCAACTTCTTCAATTTCAGTTGGAAAAACATTAAATCCCGACACTAGAATCATATCTTTTTTACGGTCTTCAATATAAAAAACCCCATCGTCATCCATTCTTCCTATATCGCCAGAGCTTAACCAACCTCCTGCATGCATTACAGTATTGGTTTCGGCTTCTTGTTGCCAATAGCCTTTCATCACTTGGGGCCCTCTAATTTGAATTTCACCAATTTGGTTGGGACCTAAAGGTTCATTTTTATCATTAACGATACGGAGTTCAGCGCTGGGTAAAGGGACACCAATTGAAGAAATAAATGATTGTTGTTGATGAGTACCTGCAGCGACCACTGGGGAACATTCAGTTAAGCCATAACCTTCTATGACAGGCATTCCAGTGAGCTCTTGCCAACGATCAGCAATATGTTTCTGCGTCGGCATTCCACCTGCAATAGTAAAACGAGCGTGACTAAAATCTAATTCTTGAAAACCAGCATGATTGTTTAGACCATTAAAAAGTGTATTTAAACCAAAAACCATTGTGAATGGATATTTACTTAAATCTGCTACGAAACCATCTATATCTCTTGGGTTGGTAATGAGTAAATTCGTTGCACCGAGAAAGAGCATAAACATCATACTCACTGAGTTGGCAAAAATATGATAAAGCGGAAGTGGGGTTACTGCATATTCCTTATCATATAAGGTTCTTGGGCTAAAATGAGCATGAACCTGTAGAACGTTAGAAATAATATTACTATGAGTCAGCATTGCCCCTTTCGCAGGACCCGTCGTTCCACCTGTATATTGGAGGTATGCTAAATCATCTACTGTTATTTGGGGATCAATAAAGGGAAGTTTCTTGCCTTCGGTTAACGCTCTACGCAGTGAAATAGCGTCGGGGATATGATATTTTGGCACTATTTTTTTGACATGTTTGATAAGAAAATTAACCAGTGTACGCTTATGTATAGCTAACTCATCGCCGATTTTGGTTAAAATAACATGCTTAATGTTAGTCTCATGCAGTATTTGCTGAAGATTATTACCAAAATTTGTGACGGCAACAATAGCACTGGACCCTGAGTCTCGTAATTGATGTTTTAACTCTCGAGGGGTATAAAGTGGATTAACATTTACAATAATGAGTCCTGCTTTTAATGCACCTAAAATAGTGATGGGATATTGCAATAAATTAGGCATCATCAAGGCGATTCGTTCGCCTTTTTTCATTTTTAGTTCAGATTGTAGATAAGCAGCAAAAGCGTTACTTTTACTTTCGAGATCTTGGTAGGATAAGCTATGTCCCATATTAATATATGCTGCTTTTTTAGCATACGCACTAAAAGACTCTTTAAACAAATCATTGATATTGTTATACATACTTGAATCTATTGTTGCGGGCACATCCTCAGGATATTGTTTTAACCACGGTTTATCATTTGTCATTATAGCCATCATTAATGTTGTTGTTTAAACATCACTATTGTAAATTAATTTACCTAATTAGTATAAAAATAATAGGCTGAATTCAATGAATTAACTACTGTTCTAGGGGGTTAGCAGTAGCTAATCTCTCGGAGTGTGACTCGTCCCTGCTTTTATCGCTTTTCCGCTTCACTCTATCTTTCATCAACAATGAAAAAAGCATTCAGCTACTGCATTATCATGACAGTTTCTACTGTGGCACATGCTTGCTTCAGGGTTTGTTGCTAAAGAAAGCTTCGTCAGTCAGAAAAAGATTATGGTACCAGAGCGAATAAGGTAAATCCCTGCTAACTTTCTATCATTTTGGGTCTAAAACGAGTGACAAAAGGCAAGTAATAAAGCTCAAGTCGAACAGTGATTATTCTTGTAAATTA
The DNA here is from genome assembly GCF_040310185.1 of Shewanella sp. T24-MNA-CIBAN-0130. NCBI lineage: Bacteria > Pseudomonadati > Pseudomonadota > Gammaproteobacteria > Alteromonadales > Shewanellaceae > Shewanella > Shewanella sp. T24-MNA-CIBAN-0130. The sequence continues at coordinate 73,023 of NZ_JBEOPP010000018.1, forward strand.
GCGAGAATAATCTCTGTTTTGGATACTCGTTGACTCATCTACACCTGTAATTTAATTCTCTTCGATTTAGCCGCATAGTTGTCTATAGATGAAAGCCAAATAGGAAAATCTCAAATCTAATTAGCTGACTTACTTTTGGAAAGAAACGCGTTAGAGTTCTCAACTTAATCTAGGCTCAAAAGATTACAAAATGTATCCCTAACGTCTAACGCTATGCAGAATATTACTTGACCACAAACAGTGTAAGTGGATAGCGGGGTTAAGGTTTAACCCCAAGTATGCCACTTTGCGTTTAACTCTAGTTGACCTTGTAAATATTTCGACTGTGCGCTATACAATAGTTCCCGTCTTCATAGAGCCAGTAATTGGGGATCCTATTTACTTAGTGTTAGTCTCTTGAGAGTGCATCTACCGGATTTAATTTAGCCGCATTTCGGGCTGGCAGATAACCAAACACAATACCGATTAAGGTCGAGCAGGCAAAAGCCGCCACAATTGACGTACTCGAATAGATCATCTGAAAACTGCTGCCTGTGTAGGTGAATATCATGCCGATAAGATAAGCAAGTCCAATCCCCAATGCGCCACCACAAAAACACACCAGCACGGCTTCAATCAAAAACTGACGCATAATATCGGTTTGCCTGGCACCAACGGCCATACGAATGCCTATTTCGCGCGTTCGCTCTGTTACCGATACCAGCATGATATTCATTACCCCAATCCCGCCAAC
>NZ_JBEOPP010000019.1:0-66258 GCF_040310185.1 Shewanella sp. T24-MNA-CIBAN-0130
AATAAAAGGCTGAACAAGAGGTTTTATTGGCAATTTATTCTGCGGCAAATAACTGCGGGTTTGCGTCGGCACTAACACCATAAACACTACAAGTCAAAATCCAAGCAACTAATCCAAATCCAGCTGCTTTAACAAGCCAAATTTGCGCTTGAATAGTCAGTTTATTCACTAATCTTAGGTACATTAAATAAGAAAAAACAATAAGAAATGGCACTACCCAAAACGCACCAATAGCAAAGCTTCTATGCCCGATATAAATAGCCTTTTCATTAATCTTTTCTAAAACACTATATTCTTCTATAAATCCTAAAAAAGTACCATAAACACCAAAAAAACATAAGATAACAAAAAATACAGCTAAGACTTTATGCCTTTTTTTATCACTATATTCATCGTGAATAATATCTGACTTATCACTCATTTTAGGCTTCCATGAAAATAAGGGACCCCAAATAATTTATGTAAAAAACGTATAGGGTCATGATTATAATCATCGATTAAACGATTAGTCTCAGCGCTCAACCTTTCCCCATTATTAATAAGATTTTTTTCAGCCAATAACAATGATTGACTTATTTTATCTGACCAATACTCAGTGTCTATAAATAAATTAGTCACGAAAGCCAGAACCACACCTACGATGACAATTACTACCATTGAACCAATAGTTAATGAAGCTGCTGTACCGGCTATACCTATCGCAGCCCAAGTAATCAATGAACTAGCAGAGACAATTGCAATATCAACGGCCATTCCACCAACAAAATGACGCCAAGTTTTGGTATCATTCATCATTTGCTCTAAAGAGTAAAATGCACCTGAAATCAGTATGGTAAGAATACTACCCTGAGTAATAGATTTTAAAGCACCCAATTTACCAATCCCCAATGAAATAACTTTGGGATTGTTAGCCAAATAACGACTGCCGGTTAAATCTCTCCTTAAACGAGCATACCCTTGAAAAACAACGTAAGGTTGACCTGAATAGGTCACAGTCTTAAAAGCACTAAAGGCACTCCCACCTCGTTTCATCTCAATAGCCAGTGCACTCAGGGCGACTATATCTGTCATCAAGGGGATCAATCCACTACCAGTTTTTATTTTAGCATTATGCTTATCCCAAAATTGCTTACCAATAAGCGAGGACTGGGAAATAACTATACCCAGATCCTCAATAGCATCAACCCTAGTCATACCTTGTTTTTGTTTATGACTAATATAAAGTTCGATAAACTCAGCCGAGTTCATTTGTACCAGTTGGTATTCATTTTCAGAAAGTGCTTTAGCAAGCTTTTTCTTTCTTTGATAATCATTGATCGCACGATTGGCATAAGCAGACATGTAATATCCTTATTTTAATTAACTCCTTTAGAACGATATTGTATCTTAGATTAGGTAAAGTTTAATCTACCCCAAATAGCTAGTTAAACTAACCAATACACCTTATATAATGTGCTGAGAAATTTCTCTAAATGAAAGTCTATCACTCAGTAACTTCATAACGGTTATAGTTGCGATGACATAAAACTAAAAGGGCTGATGTTATATAGCACATCAGCCCTTTTATTATTCTCGATTTAATTGTCGATTTAGTGCCGTTTAAATTCCTGCACCAGCGATTTCTCTCGGTGGGTTAAGCACCTCAATCGCTTTTAAGTAAGCCAGTAAACCATTCACCTGAGTATCGAGATCACCTTTACTGGTATCTATGGTTAACTCTGCAGATTCTGGCACTTCGTAAGGTGATGAAATGCCAGTAAAGTTGCTAATTTCTCCCTTTCGAGCTTTGGCATACAAGCCTTTGGTGTCGCGCGATTCGCACACGCTCAATGGCGTAGACACATGTACTTCAACAAATTGTCCTTGTGGGAATAACGCCCTGACGCGATCACGTTCTTCGCGGGTCGGTGAAATAAACGCCGACAACACCACTAAGCCTGAATCAACCATTAATTTAGCCACTTCACCGACACGACGTAAATTTTCATCGCGATCTTCAAGGCTAAAGCCTAAATCTTTACACAGACCATGACGAACATTATCACCATCAAGTAAATAAGTATGAAAACCGTATTCAAATAACGCCCGCTCTAATGCACCTGCAAGGGTTGATTTACCTGAGCCTGATAGCCCGGTAAACCATAATAATACCGGATTTTGGCCTTTTTGGGCGCCACGGGCAGCTTGGTCAATGGCATGTTGATGCCAAACAATATTGCTCATCACTACTCCTATAGAGTGGTTATTACACCACACTAAAATTCTTTGTTAAAACGGGAAAAAATACGGGATCGAAAAAATAACCACTAAGGAATACACTATTGATAACGGTAAACCTAAGCGAACAAAGTCGCTTAATTTATAATTACCGGCATTAAATACCATTAGGTTAGTTTGATAGCCGTAAGGCGATATAAAGCTCGCACTTGCCCCAAATACCACCGCCATAATAAACGGACGAGGATCCGCGCCAAAGCTGGTGGCAACCGCGTAAGCTACCGGAAATGCAAGTGCGGCGGCGGCGTTGTTGGTAATTAACTCGGTAACAATTAAGGTAATGAGATAAATCCCAACAAAGGCGGCAAACACACCATAACCATTAAAAAGACTTAACAACGCTTGCGCCATGATGTCTGCTAGGCCGGTTGTGACCATTAAGTTAGCTAAGCCTAAGGCACTTCCTACGATAACCACCAGTTCTAACGGAAAGCGACGTTTAAGCTCACTTAAGGTTATCGCGCCAATCGCCACATAGCTGAGTAACAATAAAACTAAGCCTTTGGCTAATGGTAATACATCGAAAATGCTCGCCAAAATGGTTAATGCAAACCCAACAAGCACCCAGCTACCGCGTTTTTCATCTAAACGGACACTTAACTCTAAGCCACTGATAGCCGCAAAGTCGGTGGTTAAATTAGGACATTTAGAAAAACGGTCGCCTGGGGTGAGCAGTAATACGTCACCGGGTTGTAACACCACATCGCCTAGTCCACCTTTTAACGGTAGATGACCTCGACGAATAGCCATCACGGCAGCATCAAAGACTTCACGAAAGCGCGAATCTTTTAAGCTTGTGCCCACTAAACTTGATGATGGCGCTAGCACGGCTTCAACCAGATTTTGACCTTTTGCGTGCTGCTTACCAAACCATTCTAAACCGTCAAACTGATGTAACAGCTCAACCGACTCAACCGCACCGCTAAAACGTAAAACGTCATCGGCTTGCAGCACCATTTGCGGCGGCACTGGACAGATACGGATCCCACTGCGCTCTAACTCAACTAAATACAGTTTTTTAAGTGCCCGCAAACGGTTATCTATCACGCTCTTACCCACCAGGGTAGAGGTTTTGGCCACATGAGCTTCCAATAGATAAGGTAAAGACTCATCTTCGGATTCTTCACGTCTATCGGGTAAAAAGTTAGCCATGATGGTTAACACAACTAAACCACTTATGACCACTAATGCGCCGACTTGTGAAAACTCAAAAAAACCTAAAGGCTCAAGGCCCGCATTTTCAACAAAAGAGTTAACAATTAGACTCGTAGAGGTGCCAATTAGGGTTAATGTGCCGCCCAAAATTGCCGCGTAGTTTAATGGCAATAACAACTTAGAAGGCGCATGTGCTTGATTACGGCGCACCACACCGATTAACGAGGCGACGACCGCAGTATTATTGGTAAACGATGACAATAAGGCTGTCGATATACCTAACTTCGCTAATGTGGAAAATAACGAGCCTTTGCCAATGACTTGGCTTAATTTGCCCAGTAATGAGGTTTTCTCAAGTGCTGTGGCCGCCAGTACTAACAGCACTAAAGTGATCAGTCCGTTATTAGTAAAGCTGCCAAGTGCTACATTTAAGTCAACTAGCCCAAGGATATAACAAATTAACGAAGCGAAAAAAAACATGGCGGCCGGTTTTGCAAGCCCAGCAAGAAGCCCACCGACCAGCGCTAACAAGATAATCGCTAACAACCATATTTCGCTCATTAATTATTTTCCAAGTACGCTGATATCGCGCGCATTCCAATGCGGATAATGCTTACGCACTAACGCATTAAATTCGACTTCAAATGCACTAAACTCAGTGTTGGTTTGCTTGTCACCCTGATGACCACTGACGACCATAGCGGCAGCAACAGTGGCATTGGACAAACGATCAATTAAAATCATTCCACCGGTATCACGTACTAAGCTATAGGCATCTAACACAACCGATTCGGTTAAATCTAACTTAACCCGAGCGATGGTATTTAGGCTTAATGTGCTTGCTGCGCTGCGCTCAAGCGTATTGACATCGGTAATGTATTCAATTGCGCTTACCACCGCTTGGGTTTTCTTACCCGCCACTTTCACATCATATAACTGACCGATTTGTAATGGCTTTTCATCCATCCACACTAGGTCCGCTACTATGTGGTTAGCCATTTCTGGCGCGGTCGCCGGGTGAGCCAATAAATCACCACGTGAAATATCAATCTCATCTTCAAGGGTAATGGTGATTGCTTGACCTGCTACGGCTTCGGGTAAATCACCGTCAAAGGTGACAATACGTTCAATTTTACTGCGCTTGCCCGATGGCAATGCGACTAATTCGTCACCCACTTTAATGATGCCTGACGCTAACGTGCCAGAGAAACCACGAAAATCTAAGTTAGGTCGTAATACGTACTGCACCGGAAAACGTACCGGTAGCTCGCTCAGTTCACGCTGTGTATCGATAGTTTCAAGCAGCTCAAGTAATGTGCCACCTTGATACCAATCACATTGAGTACTAGGGTTGACCACGTTATCACCATTTAAGGCCGACAAGGGCACATAGTGAATATCTAAATCACCAAAGTCTTTCACAAAATCAGTAAAATCAGCTTGGATTTGGTCAAACACCGTTTGATCAAAGCCAACCAAGTCCATCTTATTCACGGCTACGACAAAGTGACGTAAACCTAATAATGAGGCAATAAACGCATGGCGTTTAGTTTGGGTTTGCACCCCATAACGCGCATCAACCAAAATGACCGCTAAATCACAGTTTGACGCACCCGTTGCCATGTTACGCGTGTATTGTTCATGGCCAGGGGTATCAGCAATAATAAACTTACGTTTTTCACTGGAAAAATAACGATAAGCCACATCGATAGTAATGCCCTGCTCACGCTCAGCTTGTAAACCATCTACCAATAGCGCAAGGTCAATGGCTTCGCCAGTGGTGCCCATTTTAGCGCTATCACTTTTTAAGCTTGCGAGCTGATCTTCATAAATTTGCGCGCTGTCATGCAATAAACGCCCAATAAGGGTACTTTTACCATCATCGACACTGCCACAGGTTAAAAAACGCAATAAGCCTTTATTTTGTTGTAATGCCAAATATTCTTTTACACCGTGCAGCTGGATCTCTGCGGCCATACGGTCGGTATTCTTTGTTGCTTGGTCCATAATCTTTCTCACTCAAATTCGTTCGCATGCTGGGTCGATAAAACAACCATATTCAATTGCTTAGAAATAGCCTTGACGCTTTTTCTCCTCCATTGAAGCACTTTGGTCTGAATCAATTAAGCGACCTTGACGTTCACTTGAGCGAGTTAACAGCATCTCTTCAATAATTTTTTCTAAGCTATCGGCTTCTGATGGCATCGCCGCCGTTAGTGGATAACAACCTAAGGTTCTAAAACGAACCCGCTCAACCGATTCAACATCGCCGGATTCGATTGGCATACGATCATCATCTTTTAAGATCAGCTGGCCGCCTTTGTTCACCACGGTGCGAGGGGCTGCAAAATATAACGGTACGATTTCGATATTCTCTTGGTAGATATACTGCCAAATATCAAGCTCAGTCCAGTTAGATAATGGGAACACCCGAATGCTTTCGCCTTTATTTACCGCGCCGTTATAGGTGCGCCATAATTCTGGACGTTGGTTTTTAGGATCCCAGCGGTGGTGCTTATCACGGAACGAATACACCCGCTCTTTGGCACGGGATTTTTCTTCATCTCGACGTGCGCCACCAAAAGCGGCATCAAATCCATATTGATTTAAGGCTTGCTTTAGCGCTTGGGTTTTCATGATGTCGGTATGTTTAGCACTACCATGGGTAAATGGACCAACACCTTGTTCAACGCCTTCTTGGTTAGTGTGAGTCAGTAGCTCAAAACCAAATGCTTTAGCTTGCGCATCACGAAAAGCGATCATCTCTTTGAATTTCCACCCCGTATTGACATGCAATAATGGGAATGGAATTTTGCCGGGGTAAAATGCTTTGCGCGCAAGATGCAGCATAACAGATGAGTCTTTACCAATAGAATAAAGCATCACAGGGTTACCAAACTCAGCTGCAACTTCACGGATGATCTGGATGCTCTCTGCTTCCAGTTGTTGTAAATGGCTTAACGAACGGCCTGCCATGATGATTCTCCATTAGCTAATATTGCTGCATCGCAGCGGGTTAAATTAATCGACTACAGCGCTTTAGCGACTGTGTCTAAATCTGTTTTTTGTTGCGCAGTGACGGGATCAAACCAATTCAAGCTCTCCGCTAATTCAACAACTTCACCGATAATCATCAGCGCAGGCATCTGCAAAGCAGGATCTGCGGCTAATTGAGCCAGTTCACCTAACTTACCCATAAACCGCTGTTGTGATGAGGTGGTTGCGTTAGACACGATTGCCACGGGCGTCTCAGCACTACGACCAGCATTGATCAAACCCTCACTGATAATATTGGCGTTTAATATGCCCATATAGACCACTAAGGTATTGTTGGAATTAGCATAACCGTGCCAATCCATAGGGCGACTCGCTAACTGGCAGTGACCTGTAATAAAGGTGACACCTTGAGCATAATCACGATGCGTTAGCGGAATACCAGCATAAGCCGACGTACCGCTGGCGGCGGTAATGCCAGGAACTACTTCAAAAGCAATACCCGCTGCGACTAAGATTTGTAACTCTTCGCCGCCCCTGCCAAAAATAAACGGATCGCCACCTTTTAAGCGCACTACATTTCTACGGGTGAATGCTTTGGTCACCAACAACTGATTAATTTCATCTTGGGCTGCGCTGTGTTTACCTGCGCGCTTACCCACGGCAATTTTTTCAGCATGACTGGGGATTAAATCTAAAATATCTTGGCTGACTAATGCGTCATATAACACTGCATCGGCATTCTTTAGGATGCGATAGGCTTTTAGTGTTAGCAGCTCAACGTCGCCAGGACCTGCGCCGACTAACCACACTTTGCCTTTGGCTTGTTGCCCCGGCATCGATACTAATTCCATCACATTAACCTTAAGATATTTGACCATATACAAATATAGCGTTTTCCATATTCCATATACAATAGTTTATAGTTAGTTTTTATAACTAAATAGCATATAAAGCCGTTTGTTGGTCGTTTACTCCATTTGACAGGCTAATACGGGCTGAATTAAGGGCTAGAATGAAAAAATGTTAACTTAATTCGACAAATCTCTGACAATTGATAACAATGACTCTCGAAAAATACTGTTTCTAAGAATGATATTAAAATTAAACCAATAATTATGCTTATGGATACTGCAATGATAAAAATCACTCAATATGTTGGACTCTCGCTGTTGTTACTTGGCTATAGTACGATCGCCATTGCAGAAGTTTCATTAGTCGACGAGCGCGTAAAAGGAGAACTCGCCACATCTGAAAAGCCATTTGTGATCACCCCGCACAAGGCCAATTACCTTCTACCAGTGACTTACCAAACCCGCACTAACGCATTGCCATTTGAGAGTAAATATCCAGATGAAGACTTCACCATTGATAACTTAGAAGCAAAGTTTCAAATCAGTTTTAAATTTCCAATTATGTATAACGTTTTTGGTGATAATGGCCATTTGTTCTTTGCCTACACCAATCAATCTTATTGGCAGGTTTATAACGAAGATGCGTCGTCTCCCTTTCGTGAAACTAACCACGAACCTGAAGTGTTTATGTTATTTAATAATGATTGGAAAATTGGCGGTTTTACTAACTCATTTTTAGGCATTGGCGCGGTACACCAGTCTAATGGCCAGACCAATCAATTGTCACGCAGCTGGAACCGAATTTATGGCAGTGCGGTATTTGACCGTGGTCCATTCGCACTGGGGCTTAGAGTGTGGTGGCGTCTACCAGAAGATGAAAAAGAAAACATTAATGTTGCTAAAGGTGATGATAACCCTGATATCAACCGCTATATGGGCAACTTTGAATTAACCGGAGTTTACGGCTTAAATGAGCATCGTTTTACCATGCTACTGCGTAACAACTTACGCGATACCAATCGCGGCGCTGTTGAATTGACTTGGAGTTATCCGATTATTGGTACATTACGTATTTATACTCAGTACTTTAATGGTTATGGTGAAAGCTTAATTGACTATAATCATCATAATCAGCGTGTTGGTATTGGTATTGCGTTAAATGACATTCTATAACATACGCGATTAACGTCGATTAAATCCGCAAGTGATCAACACTAAAGTGGCATGTGTGCCACATAAAAAAAGGTGACCATTGGGTCACCTTTTTAGTTTCGTTAACCATCTTGTGGTTTACGTCGCTTTAGCGAAACAGCCTTAATAAAAGCGGTTAACAGAAGCTACTTAGCACTGGCTTTGCTGTTTACTATAGAGCCAATCACTAAGCCTTTATCGGTAAAGTCTACCGACATCTGTAAACGCATATTGTAGTCTTTTAACATGAGCAACTCTTCTGGCATCGGTTCGCCACTCATTTCTACCATATCGACTAATGGGGCAAACATTTTCTGATAATCAACAGATAAGTTAACAAACCCATTAGACTCAAGAGTTTGCTTAAACATCAAATCAGCTAACTCTGTACCTCTATCGCCAGTATAAGCCACTAAATGATTACCTTTGATGGCTAATTTAGCGCTAACACCTAATTCAGGCGGTAACATTAACATGGGGGTAATGTCGACCGGATCACCATTATCTTTTAAGTCCACATTTGCCAGCGGTGGATAAAATGGCCTCATCATATCCACTAACATCATCGGCTTTTCAGCCGAAACGCTTATCAATGCATCTAGCTTTTCAAAGCTAGGCTGGCCATTTTTCTCGGTCAACTGGTAATCTGCTAGCGTCACACTGATGCCTTTAACACCATTCGCCATACCAGCCATCATGCCAAGCATCGCTGGATTGAGCTCACTTAACTCTGATTGCATTTGAGCCAGTGCAGTACATTGATATTGCGGTGTTTGTAAATCTTTCCATACTTCATTCAATGCTGGAGCTAATTGCTTCACATCAAGCCCAAACGCAACTGATAAGATATTGTCATGACCGTTGCTGGCAAATGATGGTACAAAACCACGCATTTTATTTAAGGCAGACAAAATCACTTGATTGTTACTTTCAATCACCACGGCCGCATCGATAGTGCTTTCTTCGCGGGTAATTGAGTATGAGTTGAGTCCCATCACACTGCGTGGCCAATTGGCCGCAATCGCCGAAAACTCACTCTGGCAAGTTGGCGTCTTTAACTCCGCAAATGGATCTTCGCCCTGTATTTCAATCATTTTGGTCATTTGCTTGGCCAGCATATTGCCGTCTGTCGACGTTAACCCTTTGACCAATTCAACATGGTTAATAAAGCTAATACTGTTTTGCATAAAACCATGAGTATTGGCAATGTCTTGCAACAGGGTAGTTTCGCTAATAGGGTGCTCAACTTTCTTCTCACCCAACGCGGTTTCAAGTAATTGAGGGGTGTTTAATGACGTATTCAAGGTCACCGTTAACCAGCCATCTTTAACGGAAAATACAACCTCAGCGTGTTCTTTTTCATCAACATCGGTTAATGCATAACCACGATATTCAACATTACCCGACTTGCCCATGGTGTGAGTTAAGCCGCTTTCCTGCTCGGCGCGATCTAATTCCGCCCAGAATGCTGCAGGATTGCTGATCTCAATTTTCATTACCGGCAATGCGCCTAAAGTATAAAAATAACTCTTAATTGAATCCGCTAAACCGTATGTTGATAGCAAGGTCTCAGGGTTAGGCAACACAGTCATGTATTGCTTATATAAACTGACAAAAAAGCGCTCTTGAGCTGATGAGCTATCATCGAGCGACAACATTTTATCCTTATCATAAGCTTGATAATTGCCAGCAATGCTATACAAATAATCTTTTAATGGAAATGGCACTAACTGCCCAGAAAACGCTAATGTATCAGCAGGGATATAGTCCAACATTGGGTCGTTTTTAACCACTGACGTCCCTTGTTGCGACAGAAAATATCCACCAGCACCAACAGCCAATACCACAGCAGCAATTGCCATTTTATTCATCTATAAACTCCAATTTATATTATTGTTAACTCTTCCTTGAAATGAGTTAGCGTTTAAACATTTATTATCTTTTTGGGATAAGCATTATCGATTACATCGATAAACTGCGGATTAATTTAGCATTAAATGTTAATAAGCGCATTAGATGTTACCTTTTGGGGGATATTTATCCTGAAAACCGCACCTGTAAAAAACCAATACGCCAAAAAGACAGCTTATTATCTAACGAGTTTTGAGAGGGAATTTGACGAGATAAAAGTGAAAATCAACAAGCATTAAGCAGGCAATAATTCAAACATCTGATTTCCCGATAACTCAAACCGCTGAGTTATCGGGAACAACCGAATCGATTACTTATACGCTAACAAGTCAATCAATGTGCTCGAGGACGTGAGCGAAGCTTTTGAAGGTACGTGGACTGCAAAAACAATCCCAAAACGTCTACAAAAAACCATCTACAGGAATCATTAAACGTAGACTATTATCGCCGCAATTGCATAAAAGTTTACATAAAATATAGTCCGTTTTCGCTCAAACCAGTCCATCAATCGTTTGAATAAATCAACCTTACGGATGACTCATACAAACACAAGACTCAATGACGCTATCACTCATCTTAGATATCGAAGTGCAAACCGCATTCTCGTTGTAAGCCATTAAAACGGGTTTCTTCTTCAGACATACCTAACTCAAGTGGTTTGCTTGAGTGAGTATCACCTACCGACACATAACCTTGTTCCCATAATGGGTGATATGGCAAGTCATGTTCAGTTAAGTACATGTGCACGTCTTTGTTGCTCCACTCAATGATGGGTAACAATTTAAAACGTTTGCCGCTAATGGCTAAAATAGGCAAAGCTTCACGGGTACTAGACTGACTGCGACGTAAGCCAGCAAACCAAGTACCAATATTCAATTCAGCTAATGCACGCTGCATAGGCTCAACTTTATTGATGCGGTTATACTTTTCTAAGCCATCAATCCCCTGCTCCCACAGCTTACCAAAACGCGCTTCTTGCCACGCTTGGGTTTGACCCGCTTGATACACTTTAAGATTCAGGTTTAAACGCTCGGTTAACTGATCAATAAATTGATAGGTCTCGGGGAACAAATAACCCGTGTCGGTTAAAATCACCGGAATATCGCTTTGCGCTTGAGTCACCATGTGTAACATCACCGCGCCTTGAATACCAAAGCTAGACGACACTGCATGCTCGCCTGGTAAATATGCTAGACCCCAAGCCACTCGTTGCTGCGCCGTTAACCCGGCTAAAAACTGATTAATCGTTTCCAGCGCAGCGGTTTGCTCTGCAAGAGGCGCTAATAACAACGCCTGCAATTGAGCGGGAGTGACACCATGATCGACGCCGGCATCAGTTGATGCAGTCGTTACCACTTCATTACCCATGAAAATCCTTAGCGGCGTCAATAACCGCCTTCACCACGCCGATACGCACAGTGAAGTTACCAAAGGTTTCGCCAGCATCACGTTCGGTGGCGTAGCGGCCAAACAAGGTATCCAATTCCGCTAAAATTTCGGCTTCTTGAATGTTTTCTTTATGCATTTTATTTAAACGCGTACCTTCAAAGCTAGCGCCTAAATACAAATTGTAACGACCCGGTGCTTTACCCACTAAACCAATTTCGGCGGCAAATGGACGCGCACACCCGTTGGGACAACCTGTCATACGCACTACTATTGATTGCTCGCTAATACCGTGTTTAGCCTGTAGCGCATCGATGTGATCGATAAACTCAGGGAAATAACGCTCAGCTTCGGCCATTGCTAATGGGCACGTGGGTAACGCCACACAGGCAATTGAATGGCCGCGAGTGCCACTTAACACTTGGCCTAATAAACCATGCTTACGGGCTAGGCCTTCAATGTCGGCTTTATCTTCTGCTGCAACACCGGCAATAATCATGTTCTGATTTGAGGTCATGCGGAAATCGCCTTTATGGATGTTGGCAATTTCACGTAAACCTGTTTGTAAGGTTTGACCGGGTAAATCTTTAATACGGCCACTTTCTATAAATAGCGTTAAGTGCCATTTGTTGTCGATACCTTCAACCCAACCATAACGATCGCCGCGATCACCAATGATCACATCACGCTTTGGTTCAAATTTCACTCCAGCACGTTTTTCAACTTCAGCTTTAAATGCGTCAAGACCATGGTCAACAATGGTGTACTTTAAACGGGCACGTTTACGCACTTCACGGTTACCCCAGTCTCGTTGAACGGTCATTACCGCTTCGGCAAACTTGGTGACGTCGTCCGTGTTAATAAAGCCCAAATCATCGGCTAAACGTGGGAAAGTTTCAACTTCACCGTGGGTAGAGCCCATACCGCCACCCGCCACCAAGTTAAAGCCCACTAACTCACCGGCTTGTGCTACCGCGATAAAACCAAGGTCATTGGTATACACGTCTACGTCGTTATGGGGCGGAACGGCAACAGCCATTTTAAATTTACGCGGCAAATAGGTTTTGCCATAAACAGGCTCTACGGTTTCTGTGCCTAATAGCTTTTCTTCATCTAACCAAATCTCAGCATACGCGCGAGTGTGTGGTAATAAATGATCAGATAAGTGCTTAGCGACGGCATAGGCTTGCGCATGTAACCTAGACTCAACCGGATTTGGATTACACATCACATTGCGGTTTACGTCACCACAGGCAGCAATAGAATCTAATGCGGCGCGATCAAGTCCTTGGATCAAGGTTTTTAGATTACGCTTGGGAATGCCGTGATACTGAAACGTTTGGCGGGTGGTTAAGCGAATACTGTTTGAGGTGGTGAGTGTCGATGATATTTTATCCACGGCTAACCACTGCTCTGGGGTACAAATACCACCCGGCACGCGTGCACGTAACATAAAGCTATGCAGAGGTTCTAATTTTTGCTCTTTACGCTCGTTACGTAAGTCACGGTCATCTTGCTGATAAAAACCGTGGAATTTAATCAGCTGTTGATCGCCCTCGCTAAACGATCCAGTGACTTGGGTATCTAACCCTTCTTGGATGTCACCGCGCAAATAATCACTGTCGTCTTTTAAGTATTCGTTTACTGCTAACTTTTGCTCACTCATGGCCTTGGCCTCTCTTAATTCTGTTCAATTCACTCGCGCTAATAGACTGCTAAATATTTATAATTTACTAACAGTGGGCTGAGTTAATACACATCTTTTTGGTAACGTTTTTCGCTACGCAGTGTTTCAAAGTAAGCTTCTGCGTCATCAAAGCTTAAGCCACCTTGTTCAACCGCGATGTTTACTAATGCTTGATGGACGTCTTTTGCCATACGCTCGGCATCACCACAGATATACACATGGGCGCCCTTTTGTAACCACTGCCATAACGCTTCAGCTTGTTCTGCAATGCGGTGCTGAACATACACTTTATCAGCTTGATCCCGTGAGAAAGCCACATCTAAACGCGACAAACCGCCGTTTTTAAGATATTGCTGCCACTCAACTTGGTATAAGAAATCTTGTTCAAAATGCGGGTTACCAAAGAATAGCCAGCTGTCACCCGACACACCGTCGACAGCGCGTTGCTGCATAAAGGCGCGGAATGGCGCAACACCGGTACCAGGACCCACCATGATGACAGGCGTTTGTGGATTTTCTGGTAAACGAAAATGGTTATTCTGCTCAACGTACACGTTAATCTGTTGACCTTCTTGTGCTGACGCTAAGAAATGCGATGCGCCGCCAAAACGAGCCTGGCCTTGACGTTCATCTTCAACCAACGCCACGGTTAAGTGCACTTCAGCTTCAACTTCTGCTTGGCTAGAGGCAATGGAGTATAGCCGTGGTGTTAGCGGACGTAACATACCAACTAACTGCGTCGCGCTGACTTTCGCTGGATATACAGCCACTAAATCGGCTAATTGGTGCTGTAGAATAAATTGTCTGGTTTGCTCTTTATCTTCACCAATAGCCGCAAGTTCTGCATTGCCGCTCAACTCAGCCCATGTTTTCACTAGGCCTGGGTATAACTGAGTGAGTTCTTTCTTGTCGGTTAACGCCGCTTTTAATGATAGTGACTCTTTCGCCACAGTCACATTGTCGTCTGGTGCTAAACCAAGCGCGGCGATCACTTCATCGACCAGCGCTTGGTTATTGCTAAACCACACCCCTAATGCGTCACCCACTTGATAAGTTAATCCTGACTCGCCTAAATCAATTTCAACATGGCGTACATCACGATCAGAATCTCGACCGGTAATTTTTTGGCTTACCAGTACTTCTGCTGTATAGGGGTTTTGCTTGGTATATTCACTTTCACCAGCAACAGATGCGGTACCAATTGACACCACACTCGCGCTTGACGCTTGAATATAAGGCTTAACGGCCTCAACAACACTGTCTTGCCATTGTTGTGAAATATCTTCATAGTCAACATCACATTCAACTAAGGGTAATAATGATGTTGCCCCTAATGCACTTAGACGCGCATCAAAGTCTTTACCGGTTTGGCAAAAAAACTCATAGCTTGAATCTCCTAACGCTAAAACAGAATAATGTAGATTATCCAATTTTGGTGCCCGCTTTGAGGTTAAAAACTTGTGCAGTTCAATCGCATCATCAGGTGCTTCGCCTTCACCATGGGTACTGACGAGCAATAACAAGATTGTTTCTTGTTTGAGTTGGCGGACATTATATTCGCCCATAGAAGCTAAATTAACCGCATAACCTTGCGCCTGCGCTTTGGCTGCGAGTTCTTTGGCTACGCCACGTCCATTGCCAGTTTGGCTACCATATAAAATGGTAACTGTTGGGGCGGCGCTTGTCTCTGTTGTGGTCTCGACACCGCTTTGACCTTGGTTAGCACTCGCTGCTAAGTAACCACTGACCCAGGCGAGTTGAACAGAAGATAATTCTGATGTGAGTTGTTTTAGCTTATCGACTTGTCCTTGAGACAAAGGTGATGCTAAAGCGGAAAGTTCTTTTAACAACATAAGACGGCCTTATAACAGTATAATGTGGTTAGCTTACTACTGAGTACCAAAACAAAAAAAGAATAAAAGATGATTTTTTATTCCATTTAGGAATATGCAAAGGGCTTTTTTTACGTTACAAAAGTGGGGTGGCGTTAAAAGGTTTTAAATTACCTCAATTTAAAACCAAGTAATTAGTCACAAAACATGCCTAATGTCGCAAGCTAGAAGGCCAATTAAGTGATGAATAATTATCAGCTTGATTGTTTTCTGAGTAAAACGACGTGCAAATACAATGTAACTATGTCAGCGTAATACTATCGACTAATGAGTTTACCCGACTTCTATGGTCATATGGTGCACTTTTTCTATTGGCAAAGAGCCCATATGAGGAAGTAATACTCAAACGGAATGGTCTATTGATGGGGAACCGCAATAGACGGTCTTTTTATTAACCATCAGGAAACAGTCATGCAGATTGGAATACCGAGAGAAAGTATCGAAGGTGAGACTCGAGTCGCGGCGACTCCAGCAACCGTGATACAGCTTAAAAAGCTCGGCTTTAGTGTGGCAATTGAAGCACAAGCAGGTGTGAAATCTAGCTTCGATAATGCAGCATTTGAAGCAGCAGGGGCAGATATTGTTGACAGCGTGTATCAAGCTGACTTTATTTTTAAAGTAAATGCACCGTCCGATGATGAAATCGCACAAATGAAGCCAGGCACAACCCTGGTCAGTTTTATTTGGCCAGCACAAAACCCTGAACTCGTTGAAAAACTATCCACTAACAATATTACTGTGATGGCCATGGACATGGTGCCGCGTATTTCACGCGCCCAATCACTCGATGCACTGTCATCTATGGCAAACATTGGTGGTTATCGCGCGGTCATTGAAGCCGCACATGAATTTGGTCGTTTCTTTACCGGGCAAATAACCGCAGCAGGCAAAGTACCACCAGCCAAAGTACTGATTATTGGTGCTGGTGTAGCAGGGCTTGCCGCTATTGGTACTGCAGGCTCTCTAGGAGCCATAGTCCGCGCATTTGACACCCGTCTTGAAGTGGCAGAGCAAATTGAGTCAATGGGCGGTAGCTTCTTAAAGCTTGAGTTTGAAAATAAAGAAGGTGGCTCATCTGACGGCTACGCTAAAACCATGTCAGAAGAATTTATTGCGGCTGAAATGGCGCTATTTGCCGAGCAAGCCAAAGAAGTCGACATCATCATCACCACCGCATTAATTCCAGGACGCCCTGCGCCAAAACTGATCACCAAAGACATGGTAGATACCATGAAACCGGGCTCAGTGATTGTCGATTTAGCCGCCGCTACAGGCGGCAACTGTGAATACACAGTAAAGGGTGAGCGTTTTATTACCGACAACGGCGTTAAGGTATTAGGTTATACCGACTTACCGGGTCGTTTACCGGCGCAATCGTCACAACTTTATGGCACTAACTTAGTCAACTTGATGAAGTTAATGTGTAAAGAAAAAGACGGTAATGCCGTGCTCGATTTTGATGATGTTGTTATGCGCAATATGACCGTCACTCGTGGCGGCGAAATCACCTTCCCACCACCGGCAATCTCAGTATCTGCTGCGCCACAGAAACCGGCGGCCAGCACTGAACCCAAAGCGGCCAAAGTTGAAAAGGCACCTTCAAAACTTAAGTATATTTTAGGTGCTTTAGGTATTGCCGGCTTTGCCGCCGTCGCCTCGGTTGCACCGGCTGAGTTTCTGTCGCACTTCACCGTCTTTATCCTAGCCTGTGTGGTGGGTT
Organism: Shewanella sp. T24-MNA-CIBAN-0130; assembly: GCF_040310185.1. Lineage (NCBI taxonomy): Bacteria > Pseudomonadati > Pseudomonadota > Gammaproteobacteria > Alteromonadales > Shewanellaceae > Shewanella > Shewanella sp. T24-MNA-CIBAN-0130. Next base: position 17,068 of record NZ_JBEOPP010000019.1, read on the forward strand.
ATTACGTGGTGTGGAATGTGTCGCACTCGTTGCATACGCCGTTAATGTCGGTCACTAATGCGATTTCAGGCATTATTGTGGTTGGTGCATTATTGCAAATAGGTCAAGGTTCAGCATTAGTCACTGCGCTTGCATTTTTCGCGGTGCTTATCGCCAGTATCAACATCTTTGGCGGGTTTACCGTCACTCAGCGCATGCTGAAGATGTTCCGTAAAGATTAAGGGGTAATATCGTGGCTCAAGGACTGGTTACAGCATCTTATATCATTGCTGCCGTGTTTTTTATTCTCAGCTTAGCTGGGTTATCAAAACAAGAAACGGCTAAAAATGGTAATTTATTTGGCATTATCGGGATGGCGATTGCACTCATTGCCACCATCCTCAATCCTGCTACAAACGGCGTAGAATGGATTATTCTCGCCATGGTTATCGGTGGATCAATTGGTATTCGCTTAGCATTGAAAGTCGAAATGACGGAAATGCCTGAGCTGGTAGCTATTTTGCACAGCTTTGTGGGTTTAGCTGCAGTATTAGTGGGCTTTAATAGCTTTATTGATATTCAACCACACCAAGTGTCTGAATTTGTCGTGGTAATGGGGCAAGACCTCAACACCACGCTAGAAACGGCAAAAGCGGCCTTTGCAGAAGCAAGTAAAGCCCAACAAACTGAACACTTGACTGGTGCAATGCTTAACATTCATTTAGTCGAAGTGTTTTTAGGCGTCTTTATTGGTGCTGTCACTTTTACGGGTTCGATTGTGGCATTTGCTAAGCTACGTGGATTGGTTTCATCGAAAGCACTTATGCTACCGCATCGCCATAAATTAAACTTATTGGCCGTTGTGGCCTCGTTTATATTAATGCTGATGTTCGTACAAGCCGGCGGAGCAGTGACACCACTGATCCTGATGACCTTAATTGCATTAGCATTTGGCTGGCATTTAGTGGCATCGATTGGTGGTGCCGATATGCCAGTGGTCGTGTCCATGCTGAACTCATATTCAGGCTGGGCAGCGGCAGCGGCAGGTTTCATGTTATCTAATGACTTACTGATTGTCGTTGGTGCGCTTGTGGGCTCGTCGGGTGCGATCCTGTCTTACATTATGTGTAAAGCAATGAACCGCTCGTTTATTTCTGTTATTGCCGGTGGTTTTGGCAATGATAGTGTGGCGGCCAGTGGCGATGACACCGTCGGTGAATACCGTGAAACAACGGCTGAAGACGTAGCTGACATGCTAAAAGCATCAGACTCCGTTGTCATCACCCCAGGTTATGGCATGGCGGTAGCGCAAGCTCAATATCCTGTCGCTGAAATAACCAAAAAGCTGCGGGCTCTGGGTATAAAAGTCCGCTTTGGTATTCACCCTGTTGCGGGGCGTTTACCTGGCCACATGAACGTACTATTAGCAGAAGCTAAAGTACCTTACGATATCGTGCTCGAAATGGACGAAATCAACGAAGACTTTAGCAATACTGATACTGTGCTCGTCATTGGTGCTAACGATACGGTTAACCCTGCAGCAATGGAAGATCCAAGCAGCCCTATCGCGGGCATGCCAGTGTTAGAAGTATGGAAAGCTCAAAATGTGATTGGCTTTAAACGTTCAATGAACACAGGTTATGCCGGTGTACAAAATCCATTGTTCTTTAAAGACAATACTCAAATGCTGTTTGGCGATGCCAAGGACAGTGTAGAAGCCATCCTTAAAGCCTTATAAATCGACTTTATGGCGTTCGAAATACCAGCAGATAATGCTGGTATTTTTTTGTTTAATAACCCGCTAAACTAGGCCTATTGGACTCTACAGGATTATCGGTTGTCAATGACACAGCAGGACATCATTTCTCAATTGCAGTTTGAGCTGAAGCAACACCAGCAGCGCTTAAAGCAACTAGAGTATGAAAACAGTCGGCTTACCCTATTAAATAAACGGGTAAACGAGCAGCTTGATGCTGCACTTGATGGCACTGGCCTATGCTTGTGGGAGCAACATATTCCCACAGGCAATTTGACTATCTTTAATCAACAGTGGGGCCACCTGCTTGGTTTTACCCGCGAAGAATTACCCGCCCATATCAACAGCTGGAAAAACAATCTTCACCCTGAAGACAAAGACTGGGTTATACAAGCCTTTGAAAGCCATGTAGCGGGTCAAGCTGAAATCTATCAAGCCGTACACCGCATGGTGCACAAAGATGGCAGTGTTGCATGGGTGTCAGACCGTGGCCGCATTATTGAATATGATATTAATGGTGAACCGCTTCGAATTATGGGCACTCATATTGATGTCACCCAAGAGAAGCGTTACGAACAAGACTTAGCTAGACTGGCTCTTCGCGATCCGCTCACCAATTTACTCAATCGAAATGCACTCATTGATGCATTTGAACAGGAAAAAAACACCCATAGTACACATCATGGTGCCCTGTATTTTATCGATCTTGACGGCTTTAAGATTATTAATGATCACTTAGGACATCGATATGGCGATACGCTATTAATCCATATTGCTAATGATATTTGCCAAGTATGCGATCAACTCCTTAGCGCGGCAGACACCACACACAATCATCAAGCTCCCCGTCATCACGTGGCACGTTTTGGTGGCGATGAATTTGTTATTTTAGCCTATTATAGTAACGTGGAACGATTAACTGTATTGGCCAGAACCCTGCTATCACACTATCAAGAGCCTATCGATTTAGAGGGTGAAACCATTAAAGTAGGACTCAGCATTGGGATCAGCTTGTTTGATGAGTTAGATGAGTTTACTAATGTTTGCGAACAAGCCGATAAAGCCATGTACAGTATTAAAAAACACGGTAAACATAACTTCTTATTTTGGTAATAAGATTGAAATGCCTAAAACGATCCCCCAAGCCATACCTAAAATAACCCTTAAAATAACACTCAGACGCTAGCAAAGTTTTGTAACAAAAAGGGGCTATTGGCAGGAAGATGAGCGAAATAATGAACCCTATTGTGTATAACGATTTACCGATCAGGTTAGGTTTGCGTCCGTGAGGGCGAGGTTAATGACACTAAAAACCTGCTGTGAATATCAATAAAAATACAATTTATATCACTTTAAATTCATTTTCAGGATATGCTGCCACTAAATTAAACAGTCCTTCATAACAAAACCTCAATTAAATGGACCGAGTAATCTCGATATACCCTTGTAATACAGAGAGTATGTTCGACCTATGTGGCCTGTGGTGACACCGGCGACAGACAATCAGTACCCTAATTTATCTTCAGCATTTGCTGTTTATCGTTATCAGGTGGGTTTATTTCGCGTTATACCGTAAACTCTCGCTCATTAATGGATTTTATTACTAACCTTGTCTCGCATAAGCCTAAATTGTTATTGACCATGATTAACAACAATGCCTTGTGATACAACTTACTACTGACCAATAAGAATTATTTTTTATGTTTTTATCACCTTATTTTACCAAGCTAGATCAAAGTGTGTTTATTTCGGCTCAACAGGCTAGTGATTTTGCTAAAAAAGTCGCCGAAGACTTCAACCCCATTCATGATGTAGGAGCTAAACGCTTCTGTGTTCCTGGCGATTTATTGTTTGCTCTAGTGTTGACCGAATACGGTTTAAGCCAAAATATGCAGTTTAAGTTTGCTGGTATGGTCGGTGATCGCGTGGAGTTAAACGTGGATAAAAACGTGGCCGATAAATTCAGCCTTTGCGACACCAAAGGCAAAGAATATCTGCATATTGAACGACAGGGTGACGAGTGCCAATGTGATGTGCAAACGGCGGCATTCATTAAAAGCTATGTCGCTTTTTCAGGATTGAATTTTATTCACGTACTTGTGCCTATGATGAAGCAATACAAGATGATGATTAATCCTGATCGTCCATTAGTGATTTATGAAAGCATGTCATTTCATTTGGACCATTTTGATTTCAGCACCATCAGTTTACACCTTATTAAACAAGACTTAGCTATTGATGGTAAGCGTGGTGATGTCACCCTCACCTTTGAACTTCAAAGCCAAGGCAAAGTGATAGGTAGCGGAGTCAAAACATTAGTATTAAGCGGTTTGCGCGAATTTGATGAAGAAAAAGCGCAGCAAATGTGCGACCGATACGAAAGCAGAAAGCGGGCGTAACCATGCATTGTGGGCGATTTTTTGTCGCTCACGAAATATCATTCCGTAACGATATCAGCTCGATCCAGCATGTTGAATGCTCAAATACCGACACGGAATGGTATCTTCGATATCCTATTGATCATAATGCCAATTTGAACACCGATTTGTGACTAACAGGGTAACACTTAACGGATACGTACGATTTAGTGCGTTACTTGCTCTTGGTGTAGTTGCCCATCTTGCAATAGTACCAATGCACTATTGCCGATAAGTTGTTCAACACATTGGCATCCAACCTCAGCAAAATGGCTAACAGCAGCCTCTCTGACGATATCAAGCGACTTGAAGGTTTTCATGTTTTCGTCAGTACTGGCACATAAACAGAAAAACAGTTGTAATACTGCTTTACGTTCAGGGTGGCGCATAACGTCAGCCCATGATCGCTCTAATGCTGTTATCGAAGTAAAGTCTAATCCTTCAATAAAAAACGCCCCAATACGTTGATCTAAACGCACTAGAAATTCTGTTTTTCGCGGAAAGTGATGACTGATCCCCGTGCGGCTAACACCAGTGGCTGCAGATAATGTTGTGTACGACATCGCCTCAAAACCAATTGTGAGGATTTGTTTGAAGGCTTCATCTAAAATTTGGTTAACGGTTAACTCAGTTTCAACTCTAGAACGCTTGGCCATAAACTTGATCTCTCTAATTATTTTGATGCAAGAGCTTACCAGACCGAACTAGAAAATTCTGCTGTGATTTAGCAAAATGGCAACATATTTAACCGTACAATGTACAGATCTACAGGATAAAACAGAATATTATCGCGATAACGATTTATTTACCCCTTTAAAATCAAAGGTAATAACAGAACACGGCTAAATGACCTTCATACGGTAAAAACAATCGCGAATAAAAGTTTATCGCTTATTTTATTGTTGAAAATTGCTTTTTCAGCCACTGCTGCGTTTCTGCCTTGCCCATCAACTGTTCTAAGGTCGGCGACAACACTTCAATTAACTTAGGTTGACGCCAAAACATGTACTCAGGCAAAGACTGAACTGCACCAAAAGTACGCTGGACTAAGCTAGAAAACTCTCCCATGTCACGCGTCGACCACGTCGGCATTAATGGATAAACCGCGGTTAAAAAATCCTCATACCGAGTAAAATGCTGTAATTGTTGGGCATCATAATGACTGAGTACAACCTGTAACTGGGGAGAACTCCAATGGGACAAATTACCACTGTCGTTAATGAGCGCTAGATTACGCCGATGGAACTGTTGCCACGCCAGATCGAGCTGGTGATAATGTTGCGCAATACGCCATAATAAATACAAATCGGCTAGCCATTCATGCTGATATTTAGTCAAAGAGGAAGGTAAAATGCTGTCTTGCAGTGCAATGTTATATAAATGGCCTATCTCGTGCCACAAGGTTAACTGTGTTTGTTCGGCTAACGGCAACTGATAAGTTGTTAACCCAATCGCGCCACTCTGTTCTGTCACCTCTTTAGCGGGATTAATAATAATCACCCCTGCAATGATGTCATCTTTAGCTACCAGCACCATGGCACTTTTACGCCCAATTGCACGGCGAATATTAGCAACAGAAAAAGCCGCTTGATGTTGTAATGAGGTAGGCAGTAACGCAACACATCGCACCAGAGTAGACACTGGGCACACCAGTGCTTGTTTAGTTGCAATAGGGGTGTAATAAGCGTGGCGAATATCATCATTCGCCACATTATCTTCAACAATAGCCTGAGTCGCTATGACCGGAACGATGGCCACTGATTGACTCATAAACGGGTTGGCATTGACAAGCTGACTTGCTAATAACGCTGCGCAAGCGAGGCTATAGCTTAATAACGTCAGTAATGATCGCTGCCAGTATCTAAGCATCGATTATTTTTGTGACATAATATTTTGAATAATGGCCGTGGTTGACACACCATCTTCAAATCCAAGCACTTCGACCTTACCGCCCGCGGCTATCACTTCAGCACCACCGGCAATATCTTCCACCTTATAATCACCACCTTTAACTAAAGAATCGGGTAATAAGCGCGTAATAATCCGTTGCGGCGTGTCTTCAGAGAATGGAACCACCCAATCAACCGCTGCTAGGCCCGCTAACACCGCCATACGACGATCAACCGTGTTGACTGGACGTCCAGGGCCTTTTAACCGTGTAACCGAGTCATCATCATTCACAGCAACAATGAGGCGATGACCTAACGCTTTGGCTTGCTGTAAATAACTCACATGACCCGCGTGTAGAATATCAAAACAACCATTGGTCATCACAATACGTTCACCGCGTAAACGTGCCTGATCCATCGCATAAGCTAATTGATCTTCTGTCATCACCCCAAAGCCAGACTCGCCATGGTTAAGGGCTAATGCCTGAATTAATTCGATGCGGCTGACCGTCGAGGTACCGAGTTTACCCACAACCACGCCTGCTGCGGTATTGGCAATCGCACAAGCTTGCGCTAACGTCGCGCCCGCAGCAATGGATGTCGCTAAGGCTGAGATCACGGTATCACCGGCACCCGTTACATCGTGAACTTCACGGGCAACCGTTGGAATGTGCAGTTCAGGTTGATCTTGCGATACTAAGGTCATGCCTTTTTCTGAACGAGTCACTAAAATGGCATCAAAATCATGCAATTTAATCAGTTTTAGGGCTTTTTCGATTAAATCATTTTCGCTGGTCACCGTACCGACAACCGCCTCAAACTCACTCATATTTGGCGTAATTAATGACGCACCATGATAACGGGCAAAATCATGCCCCTTAGGATCAACTAATACTTTTACCCCTTTGGCTCGCGCTTTAGCAATAAAATCCTTAGGTTCATCAATGGCGCCTTTGGCATAATCTGACAATACCAATACATCAACATTGTCTAAAATGGCTTCGCTTTGAGCGAATAACGCTTGGCTAGTGGCTTTATCAAACGGTTCTTCAAAATCTAAGCGGATCAATTGCTGATTGCGCGACAAAACGCGTAATTTAGTAATCGTTGGCTTGTCGGCGACCGTTAACCACTGTGGCTCAACGCCAAACACTTTCACCCCTTGGGTTAATGCTTGCGCGGTTTCATCTTGACCTACAATACCCGCTAGGTGGACATGCCCACCTAATGTAGCAATGTTTAATGCCACGTTGGCGGCACCGCCGGGTCTATCTTCGATTTGATTAATTTTAACAACAGGTACCGGGGCTTCGGGTGAAATGCGTCCCGTAGGGCCTACCCAATAGCGATCTAACATCACATCGCCAATCACTAAAACGCGCGCATTTTCAAAAGCGGGGAGAGAAACCTTCATGGTGTATTCGCTGTCTTGTAAAATTTAACCATGATTGTACCTAATTTTCAGCAAAATATGAGGTAGAATAACAAATAATTTTTATGAACTAGACGAGTTATCTGTGGTCGAGAAAGCCGAATTTTCTTCTGATTTATATCATCCTAAACATTGGCTAATGTGGTTTGGCGTCGGGTTAATGCGCTTGACCTTGTTATTACCCTTACCGTGGCAAATGAATATTGGCAGTGCACTTGGCCGATTAGTGATGAAAATAGCCAGTGGTCGAACCCATACCGCAAGGCGTAACATCGATTTATGCTTTCCAGATATGAGTGATACAGACAAACAACAACTGCTTAAGCGGACCTTTGAAGAAACCGGCAAAGCCTTATTTGATACCATTAACGCCTGGTGGTGGTCAAACGATCGCGTCCAGCAACACATGACGATTAAAGGCACTGAACATGTTAGTCAAAGCTTGGACAGTGGCAAAGGGGTGATTTTATTTGCGGTGCATTGCCTACCACTTGAAATGGGCGCGCGTATATTTGGTCAATTTGCCCCTGGTATTGGGGTATATCGTCCACACAACAATCCGGTAATGGAATACTTACAAGTAAAAGGTCGCTTACGCTCAAATAAAGGCTTAGTGCCTAAGCGTAACGTGCGCCAAATGATCCGCAGTTTACGCAGCCCTGACGTGATTTGGTACACAGCGGACCAAGACTTTGGCCGCTCAAGCGCGGTGTTTATTCCTTTCTTTGGGGTACCGGATGCAGCCACCATTACCGGTGCAACCTCTCTGGCGAGATTAGGCAAAGCCAATGTTGTGCCTTTTTTTGTTGAACGTAATGCTGATGATAACGGCTATACCCTCGAGATCATGGCGCCTTTAGATAACTTTCCCGGCGACAATGAAACTGATGACGCCATCCGAGGCAACCAGATAATTGAACAACTGATTAGCCGCAACAAACCACAATATATGTGGCTGCATCGTCGCTTTAAAACGCGTCCCACCGAAGATACACCCTCGTTATATGACTGAAGTTAGTTAATCGAGCGGCCGTATTGGTCATAAAAGCGTCTTTAGACGCTTTTTTATTGGCTCATCATTTACCACTCGTTTGATTTGTTACACCTAATACCATGCCAATTTATCAATGTGGTGACACGATTATCGATGTTGATTTGAAAAGCCACACCGCAAAGCGCAAAAACATTGCCACTACCAACGCAGTTTTGATGGCGTTTATTGAGAACATAATGATCCGAGCAGTATGGGGGGAACTTAGCATGAAGAGGCATATTGACACCCAAACCTTCACCGCACTAGCCCGGCAGGAATCGTCATTATATAAAATCACACATTTCACTGAGCGACTTCTTTTCCAGTGCATGTTGTGGGATGGTCGCATCATCTGCAGGATACCCAGCAATAATAAGCATATAGGGGCGTTCATTATCATTGTCGCGCCCACACACTTTACTTAAAAAGCTCATCGGTTTTGGGGTGTGCGTTAAAGTACCAAGGCCTGCGTGATGCAATGCTTGGATTAAAAATCCCGTCGCAATCCCCACTGATTCATGGACATAATAATTACTCTTTTGTTCACCCGCCGCTTCGGTGCGTTTTTTACTGAACACAGCAATTAGCCAAGGCGCATGTTCTAAATACGGTTTATCGGCGTTAGTCCCTAAAGGTTTCAATGCCGCTAACCATTCCTCGCCGGCACGACCGGCATAAAACGCTTGCTCTAATGCCTCAGCTTGTTGACGAATTTGCGCTTTTATTTGCGGACTGTTAATTGCCACAAAATGCCACGGCTGATGGTTGGCCCCATTAGGTGCCGTGCCCGCCGCTAAAATGCACTGTTCAATAATGGCTTGCGGGACTGCACGGTCAGAAAACGCCCTAATAGAATGACGCCGTTTAACCTGCTGGTAATTATCTTGTGCCCGTTTGAGCATTTCATCGGGTGAATATTCAATAAAATCGGTCAGAGGTAAATGCGTTTGGGTCATAATGCATCCTAATGATTAAGCTTACTTGTTACTGTTATGTTGAGCTTACACTCATGTTTGTTGCGATAACGCTAGTTTTTTGGAATAACACTAATATTTCTGCAAAAACACTAATATTTCTGCAAAAATACTACGCTAACAAACAGGATAATAATGACTATTAAAATATTCTTATTGAAACCGTTGGAGCGACAGATTAGAGTCTATGCGAGTCAGTTTAGCTTTCTAAAGGATCATATGATTGCAGTAATAATAGGTGCGACGGGGTTAGTGGGTAATACCTTACTGGCTCGCATCATTGAAAGTGAACAGTATAGTAAAGTATTGGTCATTGGCCGTTCGGAACCTAATTTAGTCGAACATCAATTTGGCGCCGAAAAAGTACAGTTTATTGACAGCCAGCTTGACGAACTTCATGAACTTACATTGGCAGACAAAGTGGATCATGCCTTTTGCTGTTTAGGTACCACTATCAAGCAAGCTGGTAGCGAAGAGGCCTTTATTCAGGTTGATAAATTAGCCGTACTGGCCTTTGCTAAACTGTGTCAAACCCAAGCAAATCCTTCGCTTAAATTTATGGTAGTGACCTCACTGGGTGCGGATGCTAAATCAAGCGTGTTTTATAACCGGATAAAAGGCGAGGTTGAACAAGCGCTTAAGGCGTTGTCCTTACCAGTAATGAATATTTTTCAACCCAGTTTATTATTAGGGCCTCGAGATAATAGACGTCTTCTGGAAGATATTGGCCAAACCATTTTGGGGGGATTATCGTTTTTGTTTATCGGCCCGCTGCGTCAATATCAGCCCATTGATGCACAAATGGTCGCGGAGTCGATGTACCAAGTCGCTCTGAAGCCTCAAGTCGCTCCCACCACTCAAATTATCACTAATGCCATGATGCATCGCTGTCATTATTCATAAGAGTACGCTCGACAATAATGCATGTTTGTGACAAGTTAATACCAATGTGTTGTTTAATGCTAACGACATAAAAGTATAACTGTAACGATTAAGTAAGGAGAACGAGATGAGTGATGCTAACGATTTAACCTTAAATGAAGTCTGTGAAATACTCGACAAAAGCCCTACTACAATTAAGCGTTATGCTCGCGAAAATTTACTGTTCACTGAACAACACGGTAATGTGCTTAGTTTTAATAAAGCCGAAGTGATGCGTTATTTAGCGTTTTCTGAACGTTAATCCCTCTTTACCCGTTTAACGTTCTTTGCTCAAAGTTCTTTACTAAAAGTTCTCTGCTAAAAGTTCTCTGCTAAAAAAATCCCCAAACCGTCATTGACAGTATTGGGGATTTTTTTATCGGCTTAGTGAGTACTGCACAGCAAGACGTTAGTCACCAAAGTCATCGAGTAAAATATTCTCCGACTCAACCCCTAAGCTTTCTAGCATAGCAATAACCGATGAATTCATCAGCGGCGGGCCACACATATAATACTCACAATCTTCCGGCGCTTTATGCTGTTTTAGGTAATTCTCGTACAGCACGTTATGGATAAAGCCTGTGTATCCGGTCCAATTATCTTCTGGCAATGGATCCGACAAGGCCACATTCCAAGTAAAATTGTCATTTTCAGCGGCAAGTTGATCAAAATCTTGTTGATAAAACACTTCGCGAGTTGAACGAGCCCCATACCAAAAGCTCATTTTACGCTTAGTGTTAACACTTTTTAGCTGATTAAAAATATGCGACCGCATTGGCGCCATGCCAGCACCACCACCAATAAACACCATTTCAGCATCGGTTTCTTTGACAAAAAACTCGCCAAATGGACCCGAAATAGTCACCTTATCACCGGCTTTTAAGCTAAATATATACGACGACATTTTCCCTGGTGGTAAACCGGCTTTAGGCGGGGTAGCGATACGTACATTAAGCAGTATACTGCCTTTTTCATCAGGATAATTGGCCATCGAATAAGCACGTAATACGTCTTCATCCACCGTAGAGACTAAATCAAATAAACCATACTTAACCCAGTCATCACGGTATTCGTCCGGAATATCAAAATCAGCATAACGGACTTTATGGGCAGGCGCTTCAATTTGAATGTAGCCACCCGCTTTAAATAACACATCTTCGCCTTCGGGAATTTTTAATAACAGTTCTTTAATAAAGGTCGCTTGGTTATTATTTGAAATAACCTCACATTGCCATTTTTTAACCCCAAAAATTTCTTCATCAATCTCAAGCTCCATGTCGGTTCGCACGGCGACTTGGCACGCCAAACGAGAGCCGTCTTTGGCTTCTTTTTTCGAGATATGATCCAGCTCAGTCGCTAAAATATCACCGCCACCGGCTTTCACTTTTACGCGGCATTGACCACAAGTACCACCACCGCCACAGGCTGATGGAATAAATATCTGTTGCCCAGACAATGCACCCAATAATTTATCACCCGCAGGGGTTTGCACGCTTTTACTGGCATCACCATTAATGCTAATCGTCACATCACCGGTGTTCACCAATTTTCGTTTGGCGACTAAAATCACCACCACTAGCAAACTTACCACTATGGTAAACATGCCAATACCTATTGCCATTTCCATTAAATAACCCTTTTTTTAATGCGTTATAACGTAATGCCCGCAAATGACATAAAGCCCAGAGCCATTAAGCCGGTGGTAATAAATGTGATCCCAATGCCTTGTAATCCATCAGGAATAGCATGAAACTTCATCCGTTCACGCAATCCTGCTAATAACACGATGGCCATCGCCCAACCCACAGCAGAACCCGCAGCAAAGACCACTGACTCAGTAAAGTTATAGTCACGGTTAGCCATAAAGATAACCCCGGCAAAAATAGCGCAATTGACCGTTAATAGCGGTAAGAAGATCCCTAATGACTGATATAAGGTCGGAATATAACGGTCTAAAAACATTTCTAAAATTTGCACTAACGCGGCTATCACCCCGATAAAGGTAATCAACTGTAAATAGCTTAAATTAAGTTCAGCAAACCCCGCCCACGCTAATGCGCCTGGCGCTAAGATATTGACGTAGATAATTTGATTTAGTGGCACTGCCAGCATCATCACCACAATCACTGCGATCCCTAAGCCAAATGCAGTTGAGACCTTTTTTGATACGGCTAAAAAGGTGCACATACCTAAGAAAAATGACAGCGCCATATTGTCGATAAACGCCGCTTGGATAAATAAATTAATATAGTGTTCCATGCTGTTTCCTTATCCGCGCTTGCGCTGAATGATTTTAATGACCCAAATCATCACGCCAATGATAAAAAAGGCACTGGGTGGCAATGTGAACATCTCATTCGCCAAATACCAGCCGCCATTTTCGACAGTGGTTAAGATTGAATGACCAAACAAACTGCCACGACCCAGTAGTTCACGAATAAACGCCACGCCCATTAAAATCACCCCATAACCCAAGGCATTGCCTAAGGCATCGAACACGGCTAGGTGAGGAGGATGTTTCATCGCAAAGGCTTCGGCGCGGCCCATAATGATACAGTTAGTGATGATCAAACTCACAAACACAGATAACTGTTTCGATAGCTCATACGCCACATCTTGTAGCACCATATCGACAATAATCACCAAGGACGCAATCACGGTCATTTGCGCAATAATGCGCACACTGTTGGGAATAAAGTGGCGAATGCTTGAAATAATCAAGTTCGAAAACACCAACACAAACGTCACCGCGAGTGTCATCACAAATGCGGTTTGCATCGAATTACTGACCGCTAAGGCCGAACACACACCTAATACCTGCATTGCCACTGGATTATTGGCAAAAATAGGCGATGTCAGGATCTCGCGAGTTGAAGTGGTATTACTCATTTACTTATCCTCTGCAGCGGCTAACGTGTGTAGATAAGTTTGGTATCCCTCTACGCCAAACCAAAACTCGACTAAACGTTGGATACCGACACCCGAACGAGTCGCACCACTGACACCATCGATGCCGTGAATGTCACCGTCTTTTGCACCGCCCTTAATCACTTTAATGGCAATGTTACCTTTGGCATCAAATAGCGTTTTGCCTTGCCACAAGGCTAACCATTGTGGGTCAGTAATAAAGTCAGCAATACCTGGGGTTTCGCCATGCTCATAAAACACGATGTTCTCAATGGTGTTTAAGTCAGGTTTTATCGCCATGTAACCGTAAATAATCGACCACAAACCTTTGCCGTAAATAGGCATAACAATACTGGCAAGTTGACCCTTGGTGTCGTACACCTCAAAAATGCGAATATCGGTCGCCATGGTTTTAATCTTGGCGATGTCTTTTTTAGGTTTAGTAGACGTTTCAGGGTTAATGGCCGCCATGCGTTCGTCAAAATCAAGTAAGTTAGCTTTTTCAGTCACTTTACCTGTCGCCAAGTTAACCATTTTCGGTTGAACTCGCTGAGTAAACAACTCGCTAAAGTCACCTTGGCTGATGTCGATGTCAGCAGCCTTTAACACATACTGCTGCACTTCTTCACGCTTCTTGGCTAATTTGCGCTCTTTTAAAATCTCGACAGTACCCGTGATCATAAACGAACAAACTAAGCTTAAAATGATAATAAAAACCATGGTTCCAGCGACGGTATCTTTCTTAAAGGCCATGACGTTTTAGTCTCCGTTTAATATTAGCGCGAGCGACTAAGTAGTCGAATAACGGTGCCCATAAATTAGTAAACAAAATAGCCAACATAATACCCTCTGGCATTTTGGTATTGAGTAAACGAATAATAATGGTCATAAAGCCAATCATAAATCCAAAAACAAACTTGGCCTTACGGGTATAGGATGCCGTCACCGGATCGGTGGCCATAAACATCATTCCCAATGCAAAACCACCGGTCACTAAGTGCCATGTCCACGGCATTGCCGACATGGGATTTCTGCTAGAACCAAAATAGTTGAACAACAAGACGGTAATGATCATTCCCAGCATAACGCCGGCTACCACACGCCAATCAGCTACGCGGGTTAGGAGTAAAATACCGCCACCAATAAGAATGGCTAAGGTACTGGTTTCACCCACAGCACCTGGGGTAAAGCCTAAAAAGGCATTCCACCAGCTCGGATCACTCACCACGCTAAACCAACTCACATCGACAAAGCTTAATTTTTTAGCCACTGTAAGAGTTAATGTGGTTGCACCAGAAAAGCCATCAACCGCAACAAACTGTCCTAACGCCACCACTTCGGTTGGATAAGCAAAGTAAATAAACGCATAACCCGCTAGCGCAGGATTTAAGAAGTTGTAGCCCATGCCGCCAAAAAGCTCTTTTGCCACCACAACCCCAAAACTGATGCCTAAGGCCACAATCCATAATGGTGTAGAAATGGGTAAAATTAACGAGAACGATAAGGCAGTGATAAAAAAGCCTTCATGTAATTCTTGGCGACGCACTTTGGCAAACACCACTTCCCATACCAAGTTTACTATCAGCGCCGTTAAGTAAAACGGCACATAAAAACTGGCACCATAAGCGAATAAACTGATCAAACCTGCACTTTCAGTCAGCGAGCCAAACATCGCGTTATACAAGGCTAATTGCCATACATCAGGCTGGGTTGCCCCGGCAATAATGGCCATTTGCGCCTGAAGACCAATGTTGTACATACCCAATAACATGGCAGGAAATAAACACATGCCGACAATGTGCATGGTGCGCTTAACATCAATAGCATCACGAATATGCACATCACCTTTAGTGCTGCGGCCATTGGCTATCCACAAAGACCGTAGATAACTCCGCATTGAGTTACCATGGGCGTAGTAACTGTCTTGGGTGCTGGTTTTTTTCTGTTGCTGACTCATTAACCTTCCCTCTCGATAATATCTAGGCAAGCACGTAATTCTTTACCGAAGTCATATTTCCCAGGGCACACAAAAGTACATAGTGCTAAATCTTCTTCATCTAGTTCTAATGCCCCTAATAACTGTGCCTCATCGGTATCGCGTACCACTAAGTCGCGCACTAAAAGCGTGGGCAGAATATCTAATGGCATCACACGATCAAGTTGACCAAATGCCATCATGGCCCGTGGAGAACCACCAGCTTGGGTCGTAAAGTCGAACAGTTTTTTGGTGCGACTAAAGCCTGACATCATGATGCCGGTCATTGAGAATTTTCGGCTATCATGGCGAACCCAAGGTAAAATCTCTTGTTGTCCATTTTCAGTGAGCACACTAATTTGATTATGAAAGCGGCCAAGATAATCATAAACGCCGACAGCCGTATGGCCTGACAATAGTGATCCAGAAACAATACGGGAATCTTGTTGATTGATTTCATCCAGGGTCAAATCGCTTAGCTTCGCACCCAATTGAGTTTTCATTAATCGTGGCATTAACACATTAGGGCCGGCTAATGACACGATACGATTGGTATACAGTTCGCCGGTTAAAAACAGTTTGCCAAAGGCAATCACGTCTTGATAACCCACATGCCACACTTGGCGTTCAATACTGGCAGGTAACAGATAATGAATATGGGTGCCAACTAATCCGGCAGGGTGCACACCGTTAAAACGCTGAACACTGACTTGCGATAAGTCGTGCTCAATGCTGGCATCGGCCAATAACGAAGCGCCATCGTCTTGGCATAGATACACCTGACCGCTAGTCAAAAACGTTAGGGCAAATAATCCGGCCTGAAAAGCCTGTGGTTGAGTCGCAATAATAACCCGTGGATCGGGCGCAAGAGGATTGGTGTCAATGGCGGTGACAAATATACCGGCAGGGCTTGCATCTAACTGGGGCACTCGAGAAAAAGGACGTGTGCGCAACGCGGTCCATAAGCCACTGCGGACTAAACCGTCTTTAACAGCTTGATGTGATAGCGTATTAATATCCATAGACTCAAGAATGAAACAGGGCTCTTGCTTGGCATCACAATCAATGACCACCGACTGCAGGACCCGACGCTCTCCGCGATTAATAGCGACAACAACTCCGCTTGCTGGCGCGGTAAATAACACCCCTGGCGTTTTTTTGTCTTCAAATAACACTTGGCCTTTGACGACACTATCGCCTACTTCAACCGACATTGTTGGCTTTAAGCCCACATATTCTTCACCAATTAACGCCACTTGGGTCGTTTTAGGTGCGTCATCTATTTGCTGTAGTGGTTCACCAGCAACCGGGATATCAAGTCCACGCTTAATAGTTATCACTGGATTGTTAGCACCAGCCATCACATTCACCATCTAAAAATATTCGATAGCTAATATTATATGTTTGCAACTACTAATATAACAACAAAGATCACAGTCCGAGTGAGAACTGTAATTTTTCAACATAACCGAATACCAAATGTGTGAACCAAATCAATTTATTGACCAATATGATGCAATTTGTGTAATTTTAAAGTCAAAAAGGTTTTTACATTTCGACGTCATTTCCGCGGCGATTTACTAATAATTATTAACAAAAATAGCCGAAAGCCACTTCATTAAAGGCCAACTTACGCCCATTAATGATGTCGCATTAAAATGGCGAACCGCTGATATTCTATATCGTTAGCCAGAGACGTTAATCAGCCAATTGTTGAATTAACCGTCCTTGCTGAAAAAGGTACACCGAATCCATTTGTTCTAACGCGGTCAAGCGATGGCTGATCATTAGCAGGGTTTTGTGCTGGGCAAAATCGAGTAAGACGTTGAGGATTTCACGCTCGGTACGTTTATCGAGTCCTTCAGTAGGTTCATCTAACAGCAGCAAAGGAGCATCACGCAATAATGCCCGAGCCACGCCAATTCTGCGCTGCTCGCCACCGGATAATTGTCGGCCGCCCTCACCGATCCAACAATCTAATGGTTTATCGCCTTGCAACAAGGTTTGCAGACCCACTTGCTGTAACACTTCAATAAAACGGTGATCATGTTCTTTTTTGGCCTCACCGTGCAGATACGGCAACGCTAACGCTAAATTGTCACGTAAAGTACCTGAAAACAGGTAAATACGTTGACTAACCACAGTCATCGCAGCACGAAGATTGGCATCGCTGTAGTCACTGATTGGCTGATCATCAAGCGTAATGGATCCCTGCTGCGCCGCCCAGTCACGGGTGATCAGTCCCAATAAGCTTGATTTACCACAACCAGTAGGACCTAAAATAGCCACCTTTTCACCGGCTTTAATGGTTAAGCCGAGGCCTTGTAACACCGGAGAGTGCGCGTGATAACCAAAGTGAACGCCACTGATCTGCAAAGCTCCGTGATGGGCTTGTAAGTGACTATCAGGATTAAATATCACACTCGGTGTTTGCTCGGTTATTTCCGTCACCCGCCGCGCAGCAAGTACCGTGCTTGATAAATGTTGGAATGCACCGGCTATCGGCATCATCATTTCAAGACTGGCCATAGTGGCGAACACCATTAATGCCATTAACGGCCCTGGCGGCGAGAGCTCACCGACACTTTGACCCGCTAAATACAGCATAGAGACAACCGCACTGCCATTGATTAATATCAGTAATGCTTGGCTTAGCCCGGTAATATTGGCCATGGTGGTTTGCTGACTAAATAAACTGTGCTGCGCTTGTTCAAGTTGAGCCAAATAGCGCTTATTAGCGCCAAATAAACTTAACTCGGCCTGCCCCTGAATAACATCAAGTAACTCAACTCGATATTGCCTTTGCGCCTGCATTAATACTTGCCCAGGCGCCTTACCTAAGTAATAAAATACTAGCGGTAAGATAAACCAAGCGGCTAATAACAGAGTGCATAAACTCAAGGCTAAATGGTTATCAAACCAACCGAGAAACGCCAACAATACACCAATCATCATCAAAGATGCGGCCATTGGCGTGAGTAAGCGTAAATAGAGATGATCTAAGGTATCAATATCGGCAACCAAACGATTGAGTAAGTCACCTCTTCGCAGACCTTGCAAGTTAGCCGCGCTTAACGGCAGTAACTTCTTCCATGCCCAAACACGCAGTTGCGTCAATAATTTAAAGGTCGCTTCATGGGTTGCTAACCGCTCACCGTAACGGCTTGCAGTACGAGCGATGGAGAAAAATCGCACACCTCCGGCGGGGGTGAAATAGTTAAACGTCTGCGCGGTAACCACCGCTAAGCCTGCTACTGCACTGGCAGATAAAAACCAGCCCGATAATGACAATAAGCCAATGCCCGTCAGTAATGTCGTCGATGTGAGCAAGAGCCCCACTAACATCATCAGCCACTGGCGGCGAAACAAAGCAACAAAAGGGCGTAATACCTGGATGATACTGCGCGGTTTCGCGTCAACGGATTGTGACATCAGCATACCTCCTGTTGTTGATTCTGTTGTTGATTGCGCATTTGTGCTAATAACCCATCAACCTGTTGTAAATCATTAACATGGCCTTGTTGTACGACCCTTCCTTTGTCCATGACCAAGACGCAATTCATCGTGTGTAAATCATCTAATTTATGGGTCACGGTTAATCCCGTTGTCGACTGCATTGCGCGCTGCAACGTGGCCATCACAGACTGCTCACTTTGGGCATCTAAACTGGCTGTTGGTTCATCTAATAAAAATAACTTCGCCGGTTGTGCCAACGCACGAGCCAAAGCAAAACGCTGAGCTTGGCCTACCGACACACCCGCGCTTTGATCGCTGATGATTAAATCGAGCCCTAATGGATGCTGTAACACAAACTCACTGATGTTGGCCTGTTCAAGCAACGCCATAATCTGCTCATCGTTTAATTGCGGGTTGGCCAAAGCAACATTTTCTCTCACGGTGCCATGGAATAATTGCGGATCTTGGCCTAACCAAGCCAGATGCTGACGCCATTGCGCCACATTAAGGTGCGATAATTCATGACCATTAATCAGCAATGATCCCTGATAAGGTAAAAACCCCAATAATGCATTCAGCAAACTGGTTTTTCCCGCGCCACTTGGACCCACAATGGCCCAGTGTTCACCTGCGGGTAACGTAAATGAAACAGGCCCAACTAAACGCTGACCATCTAAACTAAACACTTCAACCCCAATGGCTTGGATACCTATGCTATCGGCAGAGAATGTATTATTTTGTGGTATTGAATCGATAGCCACTGTGCTGACTTGGTAATCAAGCAGCTCAACTAGCGCTTCTGCTGCGCCAATGGCTTGAGCTTTGGCGTGATAATGGGTGCCTAAGTCGCGAAGCGGTTGATAAAATTCTGGCGCTAAAATCAACACAAACATACCGGTAAACAAACTCACCTGCACGCCATAATGACCAAAGTCGAGATGACCTAAGTAACTAAAGCCAAAATACACCGCCAATACCGCAATCGACACTGCGGCAAAGAACTCTAATACCGCTGAACTGAGAAAGGCTAAACGTAATACCGACATAGTGCGGGAGCGAAAGTCTTCTGAAGCCTGTTCAATATTGACTAACTCCGCGGCGCCGCGATTAAACAGCTTTAACGTTTGCAGTCCTTTTAGCCGATCCATAAAGTGGCCGCTTAAACGCGACAACGCCTGCATATTTTTACGGTTAGCATCTGCCGCACCCATGCCAACTAAAATCATAAACATTGGAATTAAAGGCGCAGTGGCCAACAAAATGATCCCTGCAGCCCAATTAAGCGGAAACACACACGCTAAGATCAGCAAAGGAATAAACCCCGCTAACATCATCTGCGGTAAGTATTTAGCATAAAAGTCATGTAAATCTTCAACCTGCTCAAACACTAAGGTTGCCCATGCTCCAGCAGGTTTACCTTTAATAAACACCGGACCCAGTGCCACTAACTTATTAAGCACAGCTTGACGTATATCTTCGCGTAAACGTTTTCCCGCCTCAAAACTAAGCCGTTCACGCACTTGGGCTAACAAGGCTCGTATCAATAACAAGCTAATAAGTGCATAGAATTCATTGCTTAATGCGCCAGGTACGAGGTTATCAATAATGACACCCTGCAAAATCTGGGCAATAAAATAGGCCTGTCCTACAATGGCAATGCCATTTAACACCCCACATAACGCAGATAATTTAAGGAAAATACCACAAGAAGATTGTTGGTTTTTAAGCCATTTTGCTAATGACTTTTCTAACGACTTGTCCATGAAGCTCCGGCGCAGTTATTGATGACCACTTTTATCACGCAGTATCGCAGTACTGGCATCTAGTTAACACTTAAAACGGTGTAAATGATATCTGATTCACATTTTGCTAATAAAGCCTGATTTAATAATTAAATTTAGTAACAATATCAATTACCTTAAATATCTTCTCGAAACATATCGCATTCAGTAAAGTACCTCTTGTGAAAATAGCCTGGTTTATCCCAAGCCAATATCACATTGCTCAGCATAATCATGATGAATCGTATAACCAAGCTAATTGATGAACAGAACACAGAGGGAGGCGATAGGCTAATATCAGTTTAGCATCGATAACACTCTTTACTGAGTGTTACTCTCGCCGTATTTAACCAACACGTGCCAGAGTAACTTTAAGTCTTGTCGTTTTTTAGAATGTGCTCCCCGCTCACTCCAAGAAGTAGGTTGTTTTTGTAATTGGTATGCCGCACGGCCAATAATTTCTGCATTGATCAACTCATTTTCAGCAATACTTTGTGCCAAAATAGGCATGGCAGCACCACGAAAATCATCCGGTACTTGCGCCACATTAATTTGACGCCCTTTATGCCAATGCAATTCAATTTCGTATTCGTTACACAAGGCGATTAATGAATCCCCTATGGCGCTCCCGATAAATGACGGATCCGCGACTAATATGGCGACATCTTCCTCCAGCATCACATCACCGTGAATTTGGGCTTCAATATAATGATCTAAATTAGCGCTTGGCATAGCGTCAAAGCGACGGCTGATATCATCGGTTAAATGCTGACTAAAATGTTCAATTAGCTTACTCGGTTTAAGCCCTGGAATGCCCAACGCATATTGACGTTCAAAACTTTCACTTAATAATGCCGCTATAATCGCATCAAAACACTTTATGGTGCCCTTTTCTTTGGGCAATCGATAAGAGTCCAGGTAACTAAAGGTACATCGCGACAATATTTGAGGATGGGTGACAAAATAACAACTGCCAAAGCGAGGCGCTGGGCCTAGCGGACATAAACCAAAATCTAACGCACCATATTTAGGCCGATGCTTAATACCAGAATAAGTGTGACCAAATAATTGGTTTTCCCAATGGTCGCGAGACCCGCCTAATTCTGGCGATAAGTGGCCATTAGAAACATGAGTTTCAAACTGACTTTTATACACACCATCACGCAATAACCCATCAACAACGGTGAGGCCACGGTTATCAATTTGATCGGGATGAAAATGCAAAGCGACTCGACTATGTTGCGCTAGCTCACGCATGGCGAGTTGGAGTGATAAGGTTGAAATATTAGACATTAACAACACATTCTTGATCACGGCATGAGCATGATCTCGCAGCTCATACGCCATTTTCTCTATGTGTGTTTGTGCCATTAATTTCATCAGTAAGAGACTCCTAAGTTAAGTAACCTCAGCTCGGGATAATAACGGTTATCAAACAACCCTTCCCCTGCTAACTGCGTTGAATTGACTTGCAATTGAGTCGCTGTTGAAGCGTCAATCCTCTTTATTAGCAAAACACATGGCAAATTAGCGATAAATTAGCTGAAATGTTCTGATTTTAGCTTACTTACCCCATATATTAACCCGAGATCAGCTTAGTAAAACCCTGCTAAGTCGCTGAATATTGCATTAGAAAACAGCTTATCATTTTATTGTATGTAATAAGTCGACGTTTAGCACTGTTGCAAGTCTTAAGATTAACACGATTTCATTCAACCGCTGTATTTGGGATAATAACCTCTGTATTTGAACGATTAAATCGCCCATTATTGATTGCAACCCAAGAGGATACATCATCGCCCACTAAGGGATTTGATAGCACTTATAGCGGTTTTCAGGTAAGCTTCACGGCCGCCGTTACTGGCTACCTTTTATTCAAAGCAACAATGCGTTGCCCAAAGAGATTTTTCTATGAGTTTTTCCTCACTTGGTCTGAATGCTGCTATTTTAAAAGCGGTTGAAAAACAAGGTTACGACACCCCCACTCCAATTCAAGCACAAGCAATTCCAGCCGTTTTAGCGGGCCAAGATGTAATGGCAGCGGCACAAACTGGGACAGGAAAAACAGCTGGTTTTACCCTGCCAATTTTAGAATTGTTGTCTAAAGGTGAACGCGCGCAACGTGGTCAAGTCCGTGCGCTCGTGTTAACACCAACACGTGAACTTGCAGCACAAGTACAAGAAAGCGTCGCCACTTATGGCGTCAACTTACCGTTAAAATCAGCCGTGGTATTTGGTGGTGTGTCTATCGTGCCACAATTAGCTGCGCTCAGAAATGGGGTCGACATTTTAGTCGCCACCCCTGGCCGTTTACTCGACTTATGCCAGCAAAAAGCCCTTAGCTTCAGCAAATTAGAAATTCTCGTGTTAGATGAAGCAGACCGCATGCTAGACATGGGCTTTATTCGTGACATTAAAAAAGTATTATCGATGTTACCTGCTAAGCGTCAAAACCTGATGTTTTCAGCGACTTTTTCGAATGAAATTCGTGAACTGGCTAAAGGTTTGGTTAACAATCCGGTAGAAATTTCAGTAACGCCTCGCAACGCTACCGCCGCCTCGGTGACACAATGTGTGTACCCATTGGATAAAACACGAAAATCAATGGCACTAATCGAACTGATTAAAACCAATGATTGGAAGCAAGTATTGGTCTTTTCGCGCACCAAACATGGCGCCAACCGTTTGGCCAAGAGTTTAGATGCCGCCCACATTAAAGCTGCAGCGATTCATGGTAATAAAAGCCAAACCGCACGCACAAAGGCTTTGGCTGATTTTAAAGCTGGCGCAGTACAAGTGATGGTCGCAACCGACATTGCCGCTCGCGGTATCGACATAGATCAACTGCCATGTGTTGTGAACTTTGACTTGCCCAATGTACCTGAAGATTATGTACATCGTATTGGCCGTACAGGCCGAGCAGGTTCAACAGGTCAAGCGGTATCATTAGTTGGCTTAGAAGAAGTTAAATTACTGCATGATATTGAGCGCTTAACTAACCGCGTCATTGAGCGTAAGCAGCTTGATGGTTTTGAAGCACCGTTCACAATTCCTGAACCTAACCTCAAATCAAGTGGCAGCTCAAAAAGCACTCAAGCGAGAAAGCCAAACCCGAACCGCAGTAAACATGCTCAGCAACATGCTAATGATGGTGCTCAAGGTGATAAGCCAGCGCGTAAGTTTGACTCACGCCAGCAATCACGTGGCCACGACAATAACGCTAACCCTGCTGATCCTAAGGCAGAAGCTAGAGCCAATGGTAATAAACCACCACAACGTTCACGTCCACCACGTCGAAGTGGTACGGCACCAGTAACATCGACAAGCAGTAATCCTTATGCCAATGCTAAAGTAAAAAGCTAACTAGCTAACTAGCTCACTAGCTCACTAGCTCACTAGCGATAAAGCATAAAAAAAACCGGTGAACATTGTTCACCGGTTTTTTATTATTCAGGCATCATCAATCGGCTATAAATTGACCGATAACACATTAATTGGTCACATAAACCAAGCGCGGTAATTACGGCCTTTTAACTTACCTTTACTGATGATATTCATCGCTTGTTTAGACACATTGCTTTTTACTGCAACGTAAGCGCGAAAATCAGTCACTTTGATTTTACCAATATCGTTAAAATCTAAACCATTGCCACCCGTTAATGCCCCAACAATATCACCTGGACGGATTTTTTGCTTTTTACCCCCCTCAATCTGAATGGTGATCATCGCAGCCGCTAATGGCTGCTTGTTGAGTACGCTCATTGCGGGTAAAGGCTCACTGACTACGTCTTTATTCATGGCTTCTTCTATCATCGCCATTTTGTAACCGTCTTCTTCACCAAACAAAGTATATGCGGCCCCTGAACTGCCAGCTCGGCCAGTACGGCCTATACGGTGAATATGCACTTCAGTATCGTAAGCAATATGATAATTAAATACTGCGTCTAACTCATCAATATCCAATCCACGCGCCGCAACGTCGGTGGCCACTAAAATACGCGCACTACGGTTAGCAAACTGCAATAACATTTGATCGCGATCGCGCTGCTCTAAATCGCCATGTAATGCTAATACACTAAAGCCAAATTCATGTAATGAGTCAGCTACTTGTTGGGTTTCACGCTTGGTATTACAAAACACTACTGCGCTTTCAGGCTGCTTATCTAATAACAATAAACGCAATGCTTCAAGACGGCCCTGGTTATCTTCGATACGATAAAAATGTTGATCGATAGTTAGGTTATCGTGCTTAGCTTCCACTTTAACCATTACCGGTTTATACAGAATTTGATCGGCAATCGCTTGGATCTGATCAGGGAACGTGGCGCTAAACAGTAACGTTTGACGCTCACGAGGTGCGGCAGCAATGATTTGGTCAATGTGCTGTTGGAAGCCCATTTCTAACATGCGATCTGCTTCATCTAAAATAAGCATGTTCATGTTACTTAAATCTAAACGGTTGCGATCTAAATGATCAACAATACGACCCGGTGTACCGACAATAATATGCGCACCGTGCTCTAATGAACCAACTTGCGGTCCCATAGGTACGCCGCCACAAAGTGTTAATACTTTAACGTTATGAATACCACGGGCCAAGGTACGAATGTCTTTCGCCACTTGGTCAGCTAATTCGCGCGTTGGACATAACACCATAGTTTGAATGCGAAAACGTTTTACATCCAGCTTATTGAGTAGCCCTAAACCAAAGGCTGCGGTTTTACCAGAACCTGTCATCGCTTGGCCAATGACATCTTCACCAGCCAAAATAGGCGGTAAGCTTTCGGCTTGGATCTGAGTCATCGATTCAAAACCCATAGTTTGGAGGTTTTCAAGCAATTCAGGTTTTAATTTAAGTGATGCAAAAGCCGTGTTAACGACTTGTTCTGTAGACTGACTCAAGGCAAATATCCTCTGATATCGAAAGGTAAAAAGCAGGCAAAAGCTGCAAAAAAATATACCAATACCATTACATAAATGAGCCAATAACGCGCAAAACTATCATTAAACAGCAGAACAAAATTAGCATATACAATGATGTTATATGAAAAATGCTTACCGCTATTTACGAACGATTTATCTTGCCAGAAGGAACAGATAATAAATAAGATTGGTGTTAGCAAAGGTGTTAAAACAAACCTAAGCCAGATATCAGCTATTGTAGCAATTTTATTGCCCGTTCGCTGACAAATATTTACCGATAACTCAGCTTATATTGAGCGCAATCCTAGAAAATTTGCTCAAAACGACCTTGCTGATAATCGTGTACTGCTTGCTCTATCTCAGCTTGACTATTCATCACAAACGGCCCCATATGAACAATCTCTTCATTAATAGGTTTTCCCGCAAGCAACAATAATCCTGCACCTGTCGATTTAGTTTGAAAATGACTGACGTCATGTGGATCTAATACCAACAACTGCCCTGATCTAGCCGTTTCTCGCAGACCTTGTGCATCAACATAGTTAAGTTCACCTTGATACACATAAGCACACACCGTTTGGTATTCTGCAAGATTAAGTGTGCCATGGCCATACTCAGCTAAGGTTAAATCGGCAATAGCACCATGACCGGCTAAACCTTGAATACTTGAGCTAATCTCATGAGGGTCATGATTAAAGCCCCAGCTTCCCGCCAAGGCAACAAGATTTGCGCCGTGTTCGTTATCTATACACGGATTAGCCTGCTTGCTGGTATCTTGATAAATAGGTGGACGCATTTTATGTTTTGCTGGCATATTGAGCCAAATTTGAAACCCATGCAGCCCTTCTTTAGTATCTGCTAATGGCATTTCAGAATGCACCACACCACTGCCAGTACTCATCCACTGCACGTCACCGGCACGTATATGCTTAACATTGCCCATTTGATCGCGATGCTCAAAGCCACCTGTACGGATATAGGTAAAAGTTTCTATGCCGCGATGAGGATGAGGCGGAAAACCACCAATAAAATATTGCTCGTTATCAGACTTTATTTCATCCATCATTAAATAGGGGTCAAAACGAAGCTTATCGAAATCGGCAATACGATTGATGTTAACACCATCACCGTCCATTGCAGGCAGTGCACTGTAGCGATTCAATACTTTCATCATAAACCCCATTTATTTAACCTCAACTCAAGATAATAAACGGTTATCAACCAGCTATTTTCTCGTTCACTGCATTTTACTGACTCGCAGTAGCACGCTATTGACGCGTTATTAACGTGTCATTGCACCTCGTTAACAGAACAAATTATGAGCTTGATATGACAGATAAATAGATAATTTATTTTATCTCTATAACCCGAGCAGAGGTTATTTATATCAATATCACTTGAGCATAGCAGGCAATATAGTTAATGAATATTGTATGATAGTGTGATTTTTATACGATGAAATCGACTGCAAAAGCATGTTCACGCGCTTACGGTGTCGCGATAAAGCGAGTTAATCCCAATGAGATTTACGGCTCAAAAAACGAGCAAAGCAACAACAAAGATACAATAAAAACAAACGGCGATAGCTTGAAAAAGATGTATGCCAAGTAGGTCGACATTCCCCAAGTCATTGCAAATCGCTCAACCTAGGTGGCTAATTGTAATGCCACACGGCGGTATGCAACGACATAAGGAATATTGCAGAGCCAACGGCGTTGGCCATGTATAAGGTAGGATTATTATGCTCAATCTATATCGAATTAATATTGACGCTCAAAACGTCTAATTAAACTGTGACACCAACTCTGTTTGGCGAACACCTTGACCACTAATTTCTTGGCTATGTATTGCAGCATTATGGCAATTTTGTTCGAATTGATTGATACCAGCTTGTAATGCCATCGCATTATTATAAATTTGATTAACGACAGTGGCTTGTTCTTCAGCAGCAACTGAAATTTGCTCTCCATTACCCTCGATAATGTTCATCACTTCACTGACAGAAATCAGGCTTTGCTCAAGCATGTTACTGGAGTCAATGCTCTTGTCTATTAACAAATGACTTTGATCCATTTGCGCTACAGCCTCTGCAGTCGTGTGACTGAGTGTATTGATAATAGCGTGTATTTCAAGAGCAGACGTTGCTGAGCGGCTTGCCAAGTTACGCACTTCATCGGCGACCACTGCAAATCCTCTGCCCGTCTCTCCAGCGCGCGCGGCTTCAATGGCCGCATTAAGCGCCAGTAAGTTTGTTTGCTGCGCAATACTTTCTATCACATCGACGGCTTGATTCACGCTTTGGCATTGTTGATTCAGGGTAGAAATAGCAACACGCGACTCTTCGAGTAAGCTATTAATTTCAGTTGTGGCGGTTTTACTGTTAACTAATGCCACCTTAGTTGCCTGTATTTGTTCCACTAATTGATGGATTTCTGCCGTTGAGTTACTGGTGTTTTGGGCAATGTCAGTAACAGAAGCGTTCATTTGCCCAATGGCTGTAACGACTTGTTCTAAATTTTGTGATTGCTCAACCAACTGGCTCTGATTGGCTTGATTTTGTTGTTGATGCTCTTCTAAACCTTGCTGGAGTTCTTCACCACTGTCTTTGATACGTCCGACCACGGCAAGTATTTCTGCTTTTTGCATCCGTAGGCTTAATTCTATGTGAGAAAGCTCATCGGTATAACCCGTGTAAACAAATTGATTGAGTGGATTATCATGTATTTTTTTACTCAAAATAAGTATGTTATCAAAACGCTGTTTAAGAACATAAAGCGGTCGACAAAAACATATAATGGCGATAATAAAGGTTAACATAGTGAAGAAAGCACTGGCGTAAGGTAAGGACATGAATAACCCTACTGAAAACAACCAGCCCAATAGCAGTTTAGTGATAATACTGGCGCCAAACTTTGGCTTGGCTGCTTTGCCAGCATTGACCGCATCATAACAGGCTTGAGCACGTTCAGTGAGCTCAACTTCAGGTTGAGTTCTAACCGACTGGTATTCACAAATAGTACCGTTGCGTTTAATGGGGGTGACATAGGCGTTAACCCAATAGTATTTGCCATTTTTGCAACGGTTCTTCACTAGCCCCATCCAGCTTTGTCCTTGCTTAATAGTATCCCAGAGGTCAGCAAATGCGGCTTTAGGCATATCAGGATGGCGGACAATATTATGTGGCTTGTTGATTAATTCTTCTTTTTGGTAGCCACAAACAGTAACAAAGTCATCATTAACATGGGTAATGATACTGTCTAGATCTGTTGTTGAAAGAATTTTATAATCTGACGGATACGTGATTTCTTCATCAATAATTTCTTTTACAGTCATGGTGATACATTAAACGCAGTCAATTAAATAAGTGAGGCGATTATTAATCAGTCAGCACGACATTGATGTGATGATTAGCTAATTTAATCGCCAAATATTTAACATTTGTAAAATACACGAGTTAAGTCACATTGATGGTTTTTAAGATCGAGGTGATGTCTCAAACATTAGCCGCTCATTTGGATGGCATCGGTAAATAATGTTAATATTTGTTCACCTTGTTAGTGACTTTTTTCTTCAGACGATAGCAGCGGATAAGGTCATTAAGCGTCAGCTATAAGGCCGATCATCTATTTAACCAATAACATAGCGAAAAATATCTTGGTAGACAGACTTTGATTTGTTGCCCATCAGCAAACGACCATTTGAAAAACATATTTATGGCGCTATTTTAGATCGACTATTTTAATCTAGCTGACTCTATCTCAACGGTGTTTTAATATAAAAATGAAAAGTCATATTCATTCAAAGAGGTTAATTCCAGGTATGGATCGCTTGCTCTTTTGTGGTTGCCTTTTACATAATAGTCGCTTAATACCCACCATTTTTCTCATCGCCAACAGCGAGAAAGGAACGGGAGTTGAAGCAAAAATAAGCGTTTATACTGTGACGATTCTCTAGCAATTAGTTATCGCACCATGATCACTCTTGATGTGTGCTGGATAACGTTAAAATAATCAAAACACAGTATAATCATGGTTAATTAATGATTGGTGGGAAACGAAGTGCTGACACAAATTCTAGTCACGATATTAGTAATCGTTGGCGCTATTGTATATTTACGCAGTGGCCGGGGCAGTAAAGCGAGTCGCAGTGCTGCAATAGCAGAGGAACAAAGCTCGCCATTTTTTAGTCGGGTGATTATTTACGCTATGATTGCAGTGTCGATGTTAGCCTCAACTGGCTATTGGGGTTGGAGTCTGTATGACGAAAACACCGTGGTTGAAGTGACGATTACATCACCCATTGAAGCGATGACCACAAGCTACAAAGTACGTAAAAAAGATATTGAAGCCAAGCGGATTACCACCGTTGATGGGATTCAAATCCGTTTATCTAATCAAGAGCGATTAACGATTAAAGCGGCAGAGGCACAGTAATTATTTGTACCTAATCAGAGTCACCCTGCCGCCCACTCATCTGGCGCTATTTTACTGCCACTATGCCTGATCGCAAAGCGCCTGCCATTGGGCGCTAGCAACAGGGTCGCCATTTTTAAAACCAATATAGCTATTCAGTTTACGGCTGATATCACTCTGGCATTGAGTTTCTACAGATGTGGGGATTTCGATCAAATGCAGCCCGCCTGTGGCTGTTTGTTGTAGGGTCTGTATCAGCTGTGCCTGAGTCTGACAATAATGGCCCTGCCCGCCGTAAGCTTGGATCAACAACTTAGGATCAAAACCTTCTGCATTGCAGTGATATATGGGCGCATTGCCTGCTTTGCCTAAATGAAACACATTGTTTCGCATGTAAAGTATCGTGACATTGGCATGCTGTTTCTGCAAATTAATCAACTCATTAGCCTGAAAATTAAACCCGCCATCACCTGTGATAACCAAAATAGGCACTTGACTGCCAATGTAAGCGAGTTCATCGGCTACCGCTCTGGCATAGGGAAGGCTTGTGCCCATGGCGGCATACCAAGGATTGGCCAAAAAACTGCGTCCAAGTTCAGTGCTTAAGGTATTAAGCTCGAAGCTGGCGAAGAAGGCATTGCCTATTTCAGGAATAAATACATAGGGCTGAGGCAAAGTGGCTTGAGCTACATTGATCACCTTTGCCAAATTGGCATAGCTTAGGCTCTGCTGGGCTTCAATGTTTTCTCCCATAACGGCAACAGCATCTTGCGGCGCAGCCTGCGGTGATAGTTGAGGTTGTTTTGTTGTGGCTTCTAGCCTGTGCTGCAGCCCCAACTCTAGCAGGGTGACGACGGCGATGATGTCTTGCTCCCGGTGAGCAGTGCCCTTTAACATCGTCTTATTCTGGTGCTTGTCTATGGCATGAGTCTGGCTGCCAAAGGCATTGTTGGTGTCGGATGGAAAAATAGCTGTGCCTATTTCCAACACATAATCGGCGATGGTTTCAATGTAGATTTTACCTGGGGTGTGGCTGAATACGCCGTTATAGCAGCCAAGACAGAGAGGATCACTTTCATCGACCATACCCTTGGCAAACCAAGTGACGGCATAGGGTAGTTGCAACTGATGACATAGCTTGACCAATCTTGCCAATAGATCGGGATTAAGGCGCAACTTTTCCCCAAGAAACAGTAAGGGAGCCTTAGATTTGCTCAGCTTATCGAGTATGTTCGCGGCGATAAGTTCAGCGCCGCTCAAATTAAGGTGTTGTCCTTGGAGAGAATCCAGACTTGGGGGTAAAGACAAGGCTTGGGTCGGTTGCTGCACCAGATCCCTGGGGATCTCGATATACACAGGTTGGCGATGTAAATAAGCATGAGTCATTAATGCTAAGCATTGCTCAGCGGCAATATTAGGCTGACCAGTATGACGCTGTCCTTGTAGTCGCTCTGCGCGAATACCTAGGGCTTTAAACGCATTGAGGGCAGCATTGAGATCCGTATTCCACGCGGTATGAGGATGCACAGTATGGTGCAAGGAATGCTGGGCGATTTCATTCTCCCCAGGAGCACCGGATATAAAAATAACAGGTAAGCCTTCGGTGCGGGCTAGGGCCGCGGCAGAAATACAGGGTAAGCTGCCGACTGTGTATGTTGTAAGG
The DNA here is from genome assembly GCF_040310185.1 of Shewanella sp. T24-MNA-CIBAN-0130. Taxonomy (NCBI): domain Bacteria; kingdom Pseudomonadati; phylum Pseudomonadota; class Gammaproteobacteria; order Alteromonadales; family Shewanellaceae; genus Shewanella; species Shewanella sp. T24-MNA-CIBAN-0130. The sequence goes on from NZ_JBEOPP010000019.1 coordinate 48,586, forward strand.
CAGACACCAAGGCCTGCTACCTCGGCTTGAGCACATGCGCTAAAGCCTGCGTGCATCTCATTACTTGAGGGCAGCACAGTAAGGCTCGGCTCAAGTGCATTAATAAGGTTGGCGACAAAATCGCCACCCACACCATAGAGCCGCTTCGCCCCAAAAAATTGCAATAACTGGGCAAGGCTATGTCCTAGTTGTGGCAAGCTGTCATGGTACTGCTTGCCAAAATTGTGTTGAATCGATGAGGTCACATTACGCTCCTATAGTCGTTAATGGCCTTAGACTAAGCGCAAGTGCTAGATCATGTATTGATCGAGATCAGCTTTATAAAATTGCCCTGCAGATGCGGTTGTCACAACGCCCTCCCCATAACCAAGCAACCCATTTTGCTAATCCTCTCCCAATGGCCAATCGGCCACACCACTAGAACAACTCATTTCACCGCAGCTCAAACCAAGTGACCCATTGAAAATTTAAGCGAGGTTTAAGTTTGGGTTAAGTAACCTACTCCTAAACCACAATTAGGCGCGTCACATCATGCCATTAAATAACTTGCACACCATTAACGTCTGGGATGTGTTGATCCGCATATTCCATTGGTCACACGTTGGTTTTTTTACTCTAGCCTATTTAACCGAGGGCGAAGATGAGTGGATGACCATTCACAGCTACGCGGGTTACAGCATCTTAATCTTATTAGTTTTTCGCCTGTTATGGGGATGCATCAAAAGACCCGCAAAGCAATCGACCCCATGGCACAGTCCATTACCATCGATCGCTTAACCGACAGTGCCAAAATAGAAAAATGGTTCACTCGTAACTTTAGTCGCTACGCCACAGCTAATATAAGATGCAAACTTCGGCATTCCCTTTATATAATTACTTTCAAACCAATCGATAGTGAACCCGCTGCTTTGTATATTTTCAATCATAGGCCTATTTAAATTACAGCCACCAAAGGCGTTACCCCATAAACGATTTAAACGATTTTGCCATTTTTTAATTGAGTCATCAGGAGCTTGACCATGCTCACAGAAAAGAATTTTACCATCGGGCTTTAATACTCTGTGTATTTGCTTCATTGCGGCACGCCAATCAGCAATAGTGCAAAGCGTGTACGTTAACACGACTGAGTCAACACAATGATCATCAAGCGGAATTTGTTCACCGGGGAGACTTAGCCACTCAACCTGAATAGGGGATTTAGCTAGATTTTTTAGCGCTTTTTTACGCATTCCAAGAGAAGGTTCAAGCCCCCATATCATGTTTACTTTCATAGGATTATATAAAGTCATGTTAACAGCAGACCCCATACCAACCTCTAACACATTGCCATAAGCTAAAGGAACGACTTTTTGCCTAAGTTCCATTATGACACTTGAAGAACAAGCGCAATTGATAATGTGTGGAAGAATATTATTTTCATAAAAACTCAAAGGTAAAACCTCTCTATAATTTGAGATTTACATGTCGAACGTTCAATATAAACCGCGCGAGCTTCAGCGGCTATAGGGCGCGAATGTATATTATGGTTAGCGCGCAATGTAAACCTCATCGGCTATTTCCCCTCGGCTCAATATGTATCTATATGCCTATATTGCCCTTATTTCTTGAATCCAGCCTTAACCGTAACCAGTGTAGTGGCCTTCTGGTTCGGAATTATAACTCCCGCGCACTTTATTAACTGAGGGGATTGGTACCGTTTATTTAACACCGAGATCCGATCCAGTCGATCACAGTTCAAACCAATAGCAGATCTTGTCATTAAAAAATGATAGCTAACTTTAGCCTAATCCCGCTGTTTTTATTACGATGGGCATAAGAACTTACACAGCTTAAAGTAAACTACAATATGGCAAAACCGAATAAGAAAGGACCTTCCCGAACCGTCGACATCTTCTGCGCTAAGTGTAAAACCCAGCTGTTTAAGTATCGCAAGGGAGGTAAAGGCGCCTTAATCAAATGCTTCAAGGAGCGTATTGTCGAAAACAACACCAAAGTCCCCTGCACTTGCCCTGAATGCGGCCAGGTATTTGCCCGAGAGACTTTAGTCCGCGGCGCGCCAGCCTTTAAAATGGTGGGTGGAAAAGTCACGTTTAAATAATTCCTAGCATCATCAGTAACAATGACACTACTGCGGATCTATCCATGGCGAGTGTGGGTCTCAATGTGAATATGAGTAAAAACGGCCACCTTGTTGCAAAAGGCTCATCATCCCCGCGCCAGTGAGTATACTAACCCCCGATAATGGCAAACACTGCTTTCTGCCACCACAATCAAGCAAATAATCACCATCAGCCATTTTTTAGGGGGACATGAGTCGCATCAAAAGCAATGATAAAAGTGAAGCAATTGAATAGAAAACTAAGGCCAACAGCCTTCGAGGAGTAGACGATTGCCCTGACTCATCGACAGCGTCCATATATGACATGTTTATTACGGCTATTTTATTTATGGAGTGATTAATCAGTGATTAATTGACCGAGTAATAGAACGCGGAAAAGCCAAATGCTAACTCAATCAATAAATGAAACGTTAACGCAGGCCATAAACTGCGAGTCTTAATGGTTAAATAGGATAATAAAGGCGAGGCGATGATCATGCCGATGGCTTCGTAGATAGGTTTTTTTATGTGGAATAATACTTCGAAGATGCACACGATAATGGTCATTATAATCGCTGCCGCCATTGGATTAAGTTTGTAATGCTTGGTTAAACAATATTGGCCACCGCCCAATAAAAATCCTCGGTGGAGGACTTCCCAGCCTATGATGGTCGATGCGGTAAAAATGAGAAAACGCTGAAACTTACCCGCTTCTCTGAGATCCTCTAAAGAACGTCCATGGCGATAGTGAGAGAAATAATCTGCGGCAAAAAATTGTAGATAAATAAATAAACAAAGCAGAAGACCAAAAAAGACAGCCATAAGCAGCAGGTTTTCACGATTAATTGTAGGTTTAGAGAAATACAGTTGTTTTAACGGTATCGCCAGCAAAAAAACCAGAACAAAAGGAAAGACTAATCGGCTTAAAACCCAATAACCTTTAAAGCCTCCCGACGCTAAAAAATTATTGCTGACATACACACCAACCACCTGTAACAGTAATATTACTATTAATAATATGCAGAACGGAGCCGCCATTTTGGCGCTAAGGATCTGGTCTTGGTGTGACATGTTTGTTATTTCCTTTTATGCTTTTTGTCGCTGAACCCATACATTGACATAATGTACCCATAGTTTGACAAATCTAACCCATTCAATGACATAAAAATGGCTTTTGTAATTATATTACAAAAGCCATTTTCTTTAATATCAGTATCTTGAGTGATTAATAACCCATACATTGACAAATTTTTGCATGTTAGTACGCTAAACATACTGTATTTGTGCGAATTTAACTCATGTCCATTTTCAAGTTAGCTTTGCTAACACAGAACTGCTCCAAAGTTACTTAGAACCAAAGTTCTATTTAACAATGCTTGCCTTCGTTTTCCATACAAAAGCTAATCGATATTGCTCTTCTAAAGAGACTATTTTTTACGGCCTAGATCGCTTAATCTAATAAGCTGGTTTTATATACAGTTATAATGCGTTTTGGCTTAATTTAAATCAAACAACCCAATAAGTAAGTCTAAGGTAGTAAGTAATAATTATGCGATTAAGCTTAACTAATTGATATTGCAGCAAATAAATTTTATTGGTAATTTTATGAACACTTTATTTTGGCTATCTCGGTTTGTTTTTGGGTTTTGCGAGTAATTTATCGCTTTACATCAACGATATAGCAAATGTAGGATGATATTAATCAATAACTTAAGCGGCCGACTTTATTTGGCGAGCTGTTCAATAAGCTGTTGAACTAAGCCGCTGCGCGGAGCCAACAGATGCTTCAATTGAGTTTATAACCCTCATTGAATCAGCCAAGCTTAAAGATGTATGATAGAAAAATACGATGAAAGGGAATTTCAATGAAACACGTACAAATCAAGCCACATAATCAGTTCAAAACTGTTCTGCAGCCTAGAGCCAGCATCAAAAAAAGCAAATTCCTACAGCATAAAACGTACCAATTAACCTGAACTCGGCATCAGCCAAGTCCAACAAGCGATTTGTGCCATGCAAACGGCGCAACGCACAAATACTAAAACGTTATGCGTTTAAGGAAGCCTAGGTGCAGCACGTAAGACAAGGGAATTTAATAGCCATACAACACGATGGCGAGTACCACTATTTTTTAGTTCTCACTGAATCAGCATTCTTTGGGTGTCAGTGGTCATATTGCTTCTACAAAACATCGAATGGGTTGTTAGCCGAAGATGAAATACTTAAAACATACGGAAATGGCTTTCCTGCGCTCGTTGATTTCATAATTGAGCGCCGTGCTAATGAAGTAGTTAAGATATCTAAAAAGGTGGATGTTTCGAGTTTTCAGATCACTTCGAACTTAAAAGCGAGAATCGATCAGTACGGCGGAGGCCATAAGTGGTATATCTATTCGCCAGGGTTTTCCATAATCGCGCAACAAGGACGCCTTAAGCCTGAGCAAGAATGCTTGCCAATAGCCTCTGGGCTAAAAGCAAAGGATGCTATCCGTTTAATTAAAACGAAATGGAAAATTGAAAATGTTGTTACGGAAGAAGGACGAGGGCAGTATCCGCTGTAATCGCATAACAAACGCGTCAATTAGGACGCTCGCAAGCTCGCGCTTATTACGCGGGCGATAGAGCACATATGAAACTTATAATCAGCGCAAGTGAATGTGATACGTCGACTCTTAAGATAGCAGAAGCGTTAAGGTTTGTTTTCCAAAAGTTTGAAGATCAACTTTCTGGTAATTACGATGGGGTTATTGAACACTTATGGATTGACCTTGAATTGTCTGAAATGAGTTTCAAAGCATTTGGCAAGCCACCCAAACCATTTCGATTCCAAAAGCGTGTTTCTGGTGCGGGTCACATGGGTCTTTCAGCAATACCGGACTCCTACAATGTTGGGCATTATAGTGTCAGACCAGATTTTGAAATATTGAAGAAAAATACAATTGAACAAAGCGTAAGCTATATCATTGGTTTAATTTACCAATCAACTGAAATGCTCTTAGATAAACAAAAGAGATTGAGTGGTTTTAATGCAGTGGATTTCAGAGACAAGTTTTTGTCTGTAGCTATCAGCTTAGGTTTTAACATCGGCGATGAATAGCTCTAACAAGCTCAAGCACGTGGAATTGGGCATGTTGTCACCTTTTTCGCGTGCCGCAAAAAAGTCGCCAACATACCCAATCCAGTGTTGCGGGCGTTACCCATAAAGATTTTGATCCGAAACTCACAGATTAGAGTTAAAAATCTAACTCGGAAATGTCCAAAAGAGAGCTTGGAAGTGACCAAACATTATTATGGTGGTAAAAATAGGACTCAGTTCGATTTGTTGGACTAATCCCTACTATGGCTTCCGATTTGAATGTATCCATACCATCAGCAGGGTTGCTAGTTAGCCTTTATGCCCTTGGTGTAGCCATCGGCGCACCTGTTTTGACCGCGTTAACTGGAAGGTTGAACCGTAAATATGTATTGCTCGCCGTGATGTCTTCATTTGTGGTTGGCAACTTGTTGTCATGGCTAGCTCCAAGTTATGATACTTTGATTGTGGCCCCGTATTTTGATCAACTAGTCATTTTATGTTCAGTATTTTCCTCCTTTTGCTTTCGCGTAACTATCTTTGTAGATTAAATTACGCAAAAGCAAAAAGGTTTACTGAATTTAGGTGAAAAGGCTAATTAAATATATACCTTTTAGTGTTTACTTCTAATAAAGTTTCTATAATTTTGATTTTGTTATGGATTACTTAAGATTTAAATCCTGCCGCAGTCATCAATAATTTAAATCCCATAGATACTATGCCTAACGAAAGCACACTTATAACCCAGATACTCAGAAGCCATAGCCATTGCTGGAGTGCTCTATTGAGTTTCATTTTAACCTCCGTAATGATTAATTAGTGGTAAGCTTCGCCTTCTTTTACTTTTCCGGCGAAGACGTAATAACTCCAAAATGTATATGCAAGGATCACAGGAAGAATGATCAACGCACCATAAAGCATGAAACTGAGGCTTTCTTTTGGGGCTGCAGCTTGCCATATTGAAATGTTAGGAGGAATGATGTTGGGCCATAGGCTGATCCCAAGACCAGCAAAGCCAAGAAAAAAAATCATTAATGCCATTAAAAAGGGTGATGTTTCTTTTTGCTTTTTGACTGAATCAAATGTTTTCCAGCACAAAACAGCAGTCAGTAAGGGCACTGGAGCTAATAGGAATAGATTGGGTAGCGTAAACCAACGTTCGGCAATGGATACGCTAGTAAGTGGTGTCCATACGCTCACAACAATTATCGCAACAATAAGTAAGCTGAGAATGTTAGGCACGAAAGTAAATATGGTCTGTTGCAGCTCACCTTCAATTTTCGTTAGCAACCAAGTGCTACCAAGTAATGCATATGCTGCCAACAGACCAAAGCCACAAAATAGTGGGAATGGAGTGAGCCAATCTAACTGCCCACCTGCAAATACACAACCTTCAACAGTAAATCCTTGAACGACAGCACCAACGACGACACCTTGGCAATAGGTGGTAATAATTGAGCCTACCATAAAGGCGCGATCCCAGAATTTAAGGTGACTAGGTAGTGCTTTAAAACGAAACTCAAAGGCAACGCCCCGAAAAATTAGTGCGACTAGCATCAGTGTCAGTGGAATGGTTAACGCTTCAAGAATTATCGAGTAAGCGAGTGGGAAGGCGCCAAATAGCGCTGCGCCACCAAGTACTATCCACGTTTCATTACCATCCCAAACGGGGGCAACACTATTAACCATGACATCTTTTTGTGAACTGCTTTGAACAAAAGGCATCACAATTCCTATGCCTAAATCAAAACCATCCATGAAAATGTACATCAAGGTAGCAAAGATGATGATACCAAACCAAACAACCGAAAGATCCAATTCCATAACGATTACCTCAAGTCATGCCGTAAATTTAAAGTCGACCAGAAATTGTAGAAATTTCATGGGAGCCAGTGTTGTGAGCATCATCTAGCTGAGGCCCCTGTTTCATTTGGCGTATCATGTAGAAGTAACCAAATCCAAAGACGAGGCTGTAAACAATGAAGAAACATAGAAGGCTAATACTCATTTGTAAGTCACTATGGGCCGATACAGCATCTTTAGTTTTCATCAGTCCGTATACAACCCAAGGCTGACGACCGACTTCGGTGGTAAACCAACCTGCAAGTATGGCAATTAACCCGGCTGGCCCCATTAAAAGACAGAACTTTAGATACCAACCTGTATTATAAAGGCGCTGTTTTTTACGCAGCCAAAGACTGTAGAAACCTTGTAAAATCATGAGTATTCCAAGTGCGACCATAATTCTAAAAGACCAAAATACGACTAGTGAGTTAGGTCTTTCATCCTTTGGAAAGTCTTTCAATGCTGGAATGGGTTCTACCAAACTGTGTTTGAGTATCAAGCTGCCAAGGACTGGTATTTCAAGCGCGTAGTCAGTACGTTCTGTTTCCATATTCGGGAATCCAAACAGAATCAATGGACTTGGGCCACCGTCAGAGTTATCCCAGTGTCCTTCTATCGCTGCAATTTTTGCAGGTTGATGTTCAAGCGTATTAAGGCCATGTATGTCCCCTATATAGGCTTGGATCGGTGCAACAAGAACTAACATCCACATTGCCATCGAAAACATTTTCTTTACTGGGCCAGTTTTGTTGCCCTTGAGCAGATGCCAGGCTGCGCAAGCACCGACAAATACAGCAGTGCTGAGAAATGCTGCGACACCCATATGAACTAATCTGTATGGAAATGAAGGGTTAAAAATGACAGCAAACCAATCGGTTGGGACTACTTGACCATTGATAATCTCGTAACCGGTTGGGGTTTGCATCCAACTGTTAGAGGCGAGGATCCAAAAAGTGGAGAGTATGGTTCCCAGAGCTACCATACAGGTGGCAAAAAAGTGTAGCTTATCGCCTACTCGCTGCCAGCCAAAGAGCATAACACCAAGAAAACCTGCTTCTAAGAAAAAAGCGGTCAGCACTTCATAGGTGAGTAACGGCCCTGTAATACTACCGGCAAAATATGAAAAACCACTCCAATTTGTTCCAAATTGATAGGCCATAACAAGGCCTGAAACAACACCCATACCAAAGTTTACAGCAAAAATCTTTGACCAAAAAAGGTAGAGAATTTTGTAGTCAGGATTGCGTGTTTTGAGGCTTAAACCCTCCAAAACGGCAAGATAGCTAGCCAGTCCAATGGTTATTGTTGGAAAAATAATGTGGAAAGATACTGTAAATGCAAACTGTATCCGTGCTAATAAAAAAGCATCGAACTCGAACATAAGCTAGCCTTATTCATTTTAGAAGGTCGTAATATTAATTGATGGACAAGGAGATCAGTAGACACAGAAATTAAGTCTGAATATATAACAGATGGTTTTTATCGGTGTTATAATCTGGAAGGTGTTAATTGTTATGGTGAATTCGAATTGGCAAAGTATGAAGATCTGGTTTATCAACTCAAACGTCAGATAAAATCTGGAGTCTGGCGTGCGGGCGATAAATTACCGTCGCTTAGAAAACAGTCTGCACATAGTGGTCTAAGTTTGATGACAGTTTTACATGCTTATCAAGTCTTGGAGTCTCAAGGTTATGTGGTTTCTCAAGCGCGTTCAGGCTATCGTGTGACACCTGAGTTAAAAGAAACTGAACCTCATCTGCATGCTGCGGTGTCGTTAACTGAAAAAGTTGATATTAACGACTTTGTGTTTGAAGTGCTGCAAGCAGGTCGTAACCCGTATATGGTTAATTTTGGTTTCGCGTATCCAGATCCTAGTTTGTATCCACGCCAACAAGTTAATCGTTCGCTAATGTCTGCCGCCCGAAATCTACCTATTTCTAGTACATTCGATAATTTACCGCCTGGTAATGAAGAGTTAAGAACGATCCTTGCTAAACGGTATGCGACAAAAGGAGTTAACATATCGCCTGAGGAGATTGTGATTACCGCCGGAGCACTCGAAGCGTTAAATCTCAGCTTGCAAGTGTGCACCAAACCGGGTGATTGGGTGGTGGTTGAATCTCCCACGTTTTATGGTGCGCTTCAATCATTAGAGCGACTGGGATTAAAGGCCTTGTCGGTAAGAACGGATACAATAACAGGAATTGATCTCGATGCTTTGGAAAAGGCATTTCAATCCCATGATGTAAAGGCGTGTTGGTTGATGAGCAATCATCAGAATCCACTGGGTTTTACACTGACATTAGAGAAGAAGCAGTCGTTAAATGATCTGCTTAATCGTTATAACGTGGCCTTGATTGAAGATGATGTCTATGGAGAGCTTTATCAAGAAGGCACTCCCGTTATGCCAGTCAAACAGTTTGATCAAATCGGAAACGTAATGCTTTGTTCTTCTTTTTCAAAATCTTTGGTTTCGGGGTTCAGAATAGGTTGGGTAGCAGCAGGGAAACGTTCGTTGGAGATGCAAAAGTTGCAATTAATGAGCACGCTCGCAACAAGTGCGCCAATTCAATTAGCGCTAACTGATTACTTAAGTAAGTGTAATTACGAAACCCATTTAAAGCAGTTGAGAAAAAAACTTCACGAACGAAAAGGGCAGATGGAGTGTTTACTTACTAAGTACTTACCTTCAGGAGTTAATATAACGAGTCAGCTGGGAGGTTATTTTATTTGGGTAGAACTTCCGCTTGGTATTGATGCTGTGGATGTATTTCATGCTGCTATAAAACAAAACATCAGCATTGCGCCGGGAAAAATGTTCAGTGTGACCGAACACTACAATCATTGTATGAGATTGAACGCGTCCTTTGCACTGAATGACAAAACAGTACAAGCAATAATGACATTAGGACAAATAATCAGTGAATGTATGGTGGCGAATGAATCAACAATATTAGCAACTTCGGTATAACGCTTTAAATTCATGTGTAAAATGATGAAAGATTTTTATATTACTAGCACCCATTAGTTAGTTTTAAACTTGAGATAACGCATCTAAGTTCTAACCCGAAAGCTCTGATGCTCAAGATCTGATATAGATATAGCCGTCATTTCTGTATCTACTTTCGTATGCCCTCTACTTTTATAATGCCGTTCCTTTATTTGTGTTCAAGGTTTGTAGAGCCTTGGGTATAGATTTTTACTACGTATCGGAAATACTAATGAGTAATGTAAAAACAGCAGCACTACGTGCGCTCCAATTGATGGACCTAACAACCTTAAGCGACAGTGATACCGATGATAAAATTATCGAGTTGTGTAAGCTTGCTAAAACCCTTGTCGGTAATACCGCTGGCATATGCATCTATCCGCGCTTCATTCCTATCGCCAAAAAACAACTGAGAGCACAAGGTACATCCAACATTCGAGTGGTCACTGTGACTAATTTTCCTCATGGAAATGATGATGTTGAAATAGCCGTTGCTGAAACAAAAGCTGCAGTTGCCTATGGCGCAGATGATGTCGATGTTGTGTTTCCATATCGCGCGTTAATATCGGGTAATGAGGATGTTTGTTTTGAGCTTATTGAGCAATGTAAAGCTGCTTGCGGTAGTAATATTTTCTTCAAAGTGATTATTGAGTCTGGTGAGCTAAAAACGCCTGAACTAATCAAAAGAGCCTCCGAAATATCCATTAAAGCGGGTGCTGATATGATCAAAACCTCTACGGGGAAAGTGCCCGTCAATGCGACGCCAGAAGCTGCTGAAATTATGTTATCAGTCATCAAACAGATGGGCGTTGAAAGTAGCGTTGGTTTTAAGGCCTCTGGTGGCGTTCAGACTGCAGAAGAAGCCAAACTATATTTAGATATGGTTGATAATATTATTGGGGACGGTTGGGCCGACAACTCTAAACACTATCGTTTTGGTGCTTCTAGCTTGTTATCTAATCTACTTCATACGCTAGGTGAAGCAAAAATAGACGTTGACGCTAAATATTAGATTGAGCATTTATGAGCGTTCCGATTCGACAAGATGTTATCGATAACTCTTCGCTGTGCTAGTAGCAAATCATCGCTATTGACCATAAGCACTTTGACTAAATACTACATAAATCGTGGTGGTTTTTTTTGAATAATACCAAGGGCAGTTTTTTTATGGTTGCTTCGATGGCGGCGTTTTCCGTTGAAGATATGCTTATCAAAGCGGCGGCAGAGACGGCATCAATTGGCCAAATTTTAGCATTATTTGGTCTAGGTGGAATGCTTGTGTTTATATTTTTAACTTGGCGTAAGGGAGGGCGAGTTTTTCATCCTGCCATACTCTCAGCACCATTATTAATACGCGCCGTTTGTGAAGTTATTGGTCGATTCTGTTTCGCTTTAGCGATCACGTTAACACCGTTATCGAGTGCATCGGCGATTTTGCAGGCCACACCATTGATAGCAATGGTTGGTGCAGCTTTGTTGTTCGGTGAGAGTATCGGATTTAAGAGGTGGTTGGCTGTTTTCGTCGGTTTTGTGGGCGTACTGATGATTATTCGCCCCGGTTTCGCCGGCTTTGAGGTCAACTCTATTTTTGCGGTGGTGGCTACCTTAGGCTTTGCTGGCCGTGATTTAGCGACACGTGCCGCTCCACCTGTGCTTTCTAACACTCAAATTGGAGTCTATGGTTTTTCGGTGTTAATTCCAACAGGTTTGGTGATAATGGCTTATCAAGGTCAACCATTTCAATTTGGTTTTATGTTAGCGGCGCAGATTGTAGGGGCAATAGTCTTTGGTGTTATGGCCTATAATGCGTTGACCATCGCTATGCGTACTGGTGATGTATCAGTAGTGTCTCCATTTCGTTATTTCCGTTTATTATTTGCTTTGATTTTAGGTATTTTCATTTTTGGAGAGTCTCTTGATGTGCCCACTTTACTCGGGAGTCTGCTAATCGTGTTGAGTGGTGGTTATACGCTAATTCAAAATCGTAAAAAAGTACCTGAAAATCTAAGTATCTAGTATGTGTAATGGCTAACTGAATCTAGCCTCTTGTTTCGAAGTTATCAGTACTGTAGTGGCATAGTTATTTTGGCCACTACAATGCAACCTTCACTGTCCAGTTGTGCGCATTAGTAAATTCGTCTCGATTCAACGCTATACCACTAAAGTTTAGAATCTTATAAAAAAACACTTTCAAAGTAATGTAACCAATATCAAATACATTAATATATTTCTGTATTTGATATTGGATACAAAATATTATCTATGTCTCTATTTAAGATTGCAATGTAACTAAGAAGTCTCTCGAACGTAAGTGGTTTGAACTAAGGTTTTTTGTACTAACACTTTAACATGGCCATATATGGACGCTCCCGGTGAGTCAAGATAATACTCTGCTCACCGAAGGCTTTTGGGCCTTAGTTTTCTATTCTACTGCTTCACTCTTGTCATTGCTTTTGATGCGACTCATTTACCGCTAAAAGCGGTTGTACTGTCATATATACGGGCTTAACAGTCTAGCTGCGCCCCTAATGAAATCCGTACCACTGCGCCTGTATATGTCACTTTTTACATGGCCACCCATGATTACTGGCTAAATATCTAACAATAACCTACGCTTTATTTACCCTTTCAAAATGGTAATTGAAGATGGCCAGACCAAGACGAACAATTGTTAGTTTAGATGACACACCTTATTACCACTGCTGTTCACGTGTGGTGCGTAAGGCTTTTCTGTGTGGTATCGATAATTCAACAGGCGAGAATTTTGAGCATCGGCGTGAATGGGTTGGTTTACGCATCCTTGAATTGGCGACCATCTTTGCTATTGATATATGTGCCTACGCAGTCATGAGCAATCACTTAGATGTCGTGATTAAGGTTAATGCAGATAAAGTGAAACACTGGTCAGATAAAGACGTGCTGGTACAGTGGCACAAAGGTTTTAAAGGGACATTACTGACGCAGAAATTTGTTAAGGGTGAAGACCTAAACCAATTTGAGCGACAAACGGTCAATGAATGCATCACAGAGTATCGTAAACGGTTAATTGATATCAGTTGGTTTATGCGCTCCCTGAGTGAGCCGATTGCCAGACAGGCAAATAAAGAAGATAAATGTACTGGCAGATTCTGGGAAGGGCGGTTTAAATCGCAAGCATTATTAGACGAAGCAGCCGTTCTGAGCTGTATGGCTTATGTCGATTTGAATCCTATCCGGGCCAAAATGGCCAGCACACCAGAAATGTCAGATTACACCAGTATTCAACGCCGAATAAACTCAGCGATAAAAGGTGAACAACCAACAGCGTTATTGCGTTTTGTCGGTAATGAGCGTGTAAACATGCCTAATGGTTTAATGTTCAGTGTAAAAGACTATATTGTGCTGGTGGAAGATACTGGGCGAATTATTCGAGAGGATAAACGGGGTGCAATTAGTTCAAGCAGCCAAGCTATTCTCAATAGACTCAACATACCTGCCGAGAACTGGCTAAAAATTACTACAGAGTTTGGCTCATTATTCAAAGGCGCGGTAGGGGCGTTACCTGCCTTAACAGAATATTGTGAGCATTTAGAACGGAAGCGACGCCAAGGCGCGGCAAACTGCCAGCGTTGGTTGTGTGCTTAAACGCTAACTCTTAACTCTATAACACCACTTTCCACTTGATTGATATCAGGCTTTTCTGCTGTGTTAAATCGACCATAAACTTTATAAACTTTATAAACTTTGTGGGGTCAGTGTAAACTTTGTTTGAACACCATACATTTACTAATCCCACGATCCACCTTTAGACCCTTTGCTCTAAATGATTTCTGTCCAAAAGTGAGTTACTAAGAGATACGCTTTCAGTTGTAATAAAATGACAATTCATAATTATAGTGTCTAGGTGCAGTTTCGATTTGTCAGACTATGGGTACATTTATGTCAGAGTATGGTTATATCTTTTCGGTAAGTTATTGAAAGCTGAAAGCTACCTATGTCAGACTTTGTTTCCAGCGACACTTTTTTAGAGCATTTTTTAGGGCTGCTTTAGCAATTGACGCCACAATATCTTATGTGGGCTCCCTTGAATGCCACCCATTCATCTAACGAATGGACGCCTAAGAATGCCACGACTTCTTAAAAATGCCACCCATTCTTCTGACGATAACGTTTTAAGTTGACGAAAGTGACTATTGCGACGTGTTAATAGTGGCTGTCTACATTATTTGTCTCTAGATGATGCTCTAATTATGTGTGGGATAGCCGATAAATGTCTCAAATTTGGCCTTCTGGGTCGCTCCATATCCTAAATCCATTGAGTCGAGGTGCCACTGATATTCGAAAGGATTAGAAAGCGTCAGGCAACATTATTTATTTTAAAAGAATTCGCAACAAGAGTGCCTCTATATGTGTTGGCATCCTTTTACTTGCAAGCGCACGACGATTTAACCGCTAACCGACATACGAAGTAGATGAATCAATAGCCAAATAAGCCACTCACTTATCGAGTTCCATAACGTTTGGTTTCATTAGCAGTTGCGATTATTTGCGAACTTGATCGCGTTTTACAAGGCTACACTGCATAATTTTCGTTTATTGTGCTAAATTTAGAACTCACAGTTCTAAATTTATATATTGAGAAGCAACAATGGCGCATCGTTGGCAAATTGCAATTTCTGCGGGTTTATTAGCGGCTATTTGGGCTGGTCTTGCTGATGTGTTTCATCTAGTGACATGGGTTGGCTTTCTCGGTTGCAGTACTTTTTTTGCTCAAACTGAATCTGGCGCTAAAGGGATGATGATGGCGATGATGACCAATCTTTCAGGTGTATTCTGGGGATGGTTAATTATTGCGGGGAGTGGTGTACTGGGTTCGCCAATAATAAGCTATGCATTAACGGGTATTGTCACTGCAATGATGTGCTTACAAGCCAGTAATAAAAACTTCGCTTTTATTCCCGGCACGTTTATTGGTTGTTGTATTACATTCGCGTTAAATGCTGATATCGCAGCAATTATTCCACCTCTAGTTATAGGCGCAGCGCTAGGCTATAGCATGAGCCTACTAACCGGCTTATTGATAACGTTAACGGCTAAAACAGCTGAATCGTTGAAAGATGAAACCGTAAAAGAAATCTAAGCACAGATTCGATGCCTCAATCGAGTCTGACACAAACGTTGAACGAGGCACTAGAGACTTAGAACAAAACATGCCGCCCATTTTATAAAACATCAAAACATAGCAACATCAAAACATAGCCACCCATTTTATTATGAATTAACATAACTGCTTTTAGCTTTGATTGCGATAGCCTTCAGCACTATTCAAATGTATAAATTAAACGGGAATTATCAACAAACTGAGCGTTAGATAAAAAAACAGTAAGCAATACGGCAGATTCAAAGCAGCACTAGTGGCTTGATTGATATCAAGCTGGAAATGAAAGTATTGTTTTAGTGTTAGTTCTAGATTTAGAGATTAAGCCTTAAGCACACAGCCAGCGCAGGCAGTTTGATGCGCCTTGTCGACGTTTGCGTTCTAGATGTTCACAATATTCTGTTAATGCCGGTAACGCCCCTACTGCGCCTTTAAATAATGACCCAAACTCAGTGGTAATTTTCAGCCAGTTTTCTGCTGGAATATTGAGTCTGTTAAGAATATGTTGGCTACTGGCACTAATTGCACCACGCTTATCCTCTCGAATAATTCGCCCTGTATCTTCCACCAGCACAATATAGTCTTTAACACTGAACATCAGGCCATTTGGCATATCCTGACGTTCATTACCGACAAAAGGCAGTAACTCTTTTGGTTGCTCGCCTTTTATCGCTGAGTGTATTCGGCGTTGAATGCTGGTGTAGTCTGAAGTTTCTGCTGTGGTGGCCATTTTGGCGCGGATAGGATTCAAGTCGACATAAGCCATACAAGCTAAGACTGCGGCTTCATCGAGCAGCGCTTGGGATTTAAACCGCCCTTCCCAGAATCTGCCTGTGCACTTATCTTCTTTATTGGCCATTCGAGCAATCGGCTCACTCAAGGAGCGCATAAACCAACTGATATCGACCAAGCGTTGTCTGTACTGGGTTATGCAATCATTCACTGTGTTAAGTTCAAATTCGTTTAGGTCTTCACCCTTAACAAACTTCTGCGTCAGTAACGTCCCCTTAAAGCCTTTGTGCCACTGCATAAGCACGTCTTTATCTGACCAAATTTTAGCTTTGTCGCCATCGACTTTAATCACCACATGCAAATGATTACTCATCACTGCATAGGCACAGATATCAATGGCAAAGATGGTGGCAAGTTCCAGTATACGAGAATCAACCCATGTACGCCGATGCTCAAAGTCCTCACCTGTTGAATTATCAATCCCACACAAAAAGGCTTTACGCACTACCCGTGAGCAACAGTGATAATAAGGCGTGTCATCTAAGCTAACAATTGTTTGTCTTGGTCTGGCCATCTTTAATTACCATTTTGAAAGGGTAAATAAAGCGTAGGTTATTGTGCATAATTTAGCCAATAATTTTGGGTGGCCATGTTATTCTGAAGCTCAGTTGAACACAAGCGCTCATTTCCCGAATACTCAGCCGGGGGGCTATCATACTCCCCCGGGTCCGCAGGCCGATTCGGCTCAATACGAAGGCGATAAAACTTAGTACCTTTAGCGAGCACCCTTGCTGGGTATTCCGTTAGCACTCGCTCTAAAATCTGTGGCCTCATCGCTGGGTCTTGCAGAGCCTTAAGAGGCTCAACTTCACCAACCATCCAAAGTCGGGGGCCATAGTGGAAGAACCCGAGCTTCCCTGCTTCTTCAATCAGCTTAATGTCATTTTCGAGCCATGCAGATGGCGAGATATCACTCTTACGATAGTGATACTCATTGCATTGGATTACGGGCGCTGCACCGTAATCACAGCGGATTGTCGTACCGCTCACGAAGAAACGCCATGCGAGGTCTTCTATATGTTTTTTTGTGAGCTTACGGCCTTCAGTTCTTCTGCAATTCGGGCATACATCTTGTTGTTCGAGGCCATGCTTGGCCGCATCAATTCTCAATCCCTCATCTGCAAAGCATTCAGAGCATAGGAGGGTTGCATTATCCTTGGCCGCTTCGGAAGTCATCTCGATCTCATACACCTAACGCCTTTATAACGGGCAGCCTGTGGCGAAGCCACGCTTTAGGCTGTCCAGCCACGAAGTGGCGTTCGTTGATAAACTTGTTAACTGTTGCCGTTGGCACATAGCTAGCTATTGCCACCTTTTAGCTGGATTAATAATTCACCTAAATCTCTTTGAGTGCAACCGTCTTTCCAGTGCTCATCATCTGCTAAGTGAATTATTGTAAATACAGTGGACCAAAAAACTTTTTCGGCTTCCGTGGGTTCTTTTGGTGAGGCATCAGATAAACTCCAGGCATGAGACTTGATAGCCTCATGATCTATTTTTCCAGACAAATAGGACTCAAGCTTCTCAGCTAGCTCCATTTTATTTATTTGTGATACTTCCATACTCATAGACAGTTAACGCCCTGTTAACAGGCAATAAAATAGTTGGCTAAAATTAGCGACGAAGGAGCAAAAGCCAACTGTTTTTTGTCCTTGTTTAACAGCTTGTTGAACGAAGCCGCTCTGCGGCAGAAAAGATAAAAACACATCTTTAGCCCCATCATAAATACTTACTAGACCC